>NZ_LBKA01000009.1:1759-52818 GCF_028128955.1 Bradyrhizobium sp. CCBAU 11386 | reverse complement strand
ACCCAGCTCGCCAAAGCCACGAATCCCAACAGAAACCAAATCACAAGAGCAGGCGGGCCACAACGAAGGGGAGGCTTTTGGGTTGCGGTTCTGAGTCTTGATGGTCGGTCCAGGCTTCCCATGATCGCCAAGTCTGAGGCGACATCGGTCCGTCAAAGTCATGAAGGCTAGTTTCGTCCACGGCTATCTCCCGCCACAACACCTAATTGATCAACCCATGGTAGAATGGCCTGCCCATGAGAGAACCCGTGCCTCTCGGTACAACACCCCGGCGCCATGTGGGGCGGATCGGCCCTCGCGAAGAAATGGGCGCCAACCAGATAGTTGGCCTCACCGATGGGCTCGGGCAGGGCAGTAACTTCGCGGTATTCCCGACGAAGGTGAAAGGCGCCGCGGCCGTGTTCGGTTGTGGACTTTTCTGAGCCGCATATTGAGCAATCGCCCTGCCGGTCTTTAGATAGCAGACGGGGATAGGGGCCCCCCGCCGCCGACGGGAGCGGGCTGCCTTGCCTGGGCCAAGTGCTGCTCAAAGCCATCTTGTCGGGTCTGGCTCGTCTGCGGCTGTTCCGAGACGGCGTGCTGCACCTGCGACCAAGCTGGTACATTAAATGGGTCAGAACCTTGCGGGTCCACGCTAACCTCACCTCCAGGATCACCTGAACAGGTCTCGGTAGTCGGGCAAGCTTTCGAGAACCTGACCTGGCCATGGTTCCATACAGGGAGTTATTCGCGCTGGCCCACCTCGGAAATGACGGCGCTCGGGACCAGCCTCTCCTCCATCCGCCCGATGCTCCCTGGAGAACTAACGAGATCCTTCTCCATAATCTCTTCCAGCTGGCGTCCGGTCATATCCGACCTAACGGGCTCGTCTAGCGCATTGCGGCCGATCCTTTCAAGGAGATCGCGAAGCTTCGGTCCCATGCGTCACGAGAACGTGGGAGCAGAATGGCGCATGCGATGATCAGAAGAAAATCAACGTAGATACCAACAGATTGAGCGCATGCTCCGTTTGGGGCGTGTGTGTGATGCTTGCAGGGTTGTGAATGTATGACAGTCCGACGCTTGCATATATCCCCGGGGCGAGATGCGCGGTGTATGTCCCCGTGATTGCTGTGGTCTGGCGGTGCGCAAGCTGGCCTTTAGCCAGAGCAGCATCCACTGCATGCTTGCTCCAGGCTGTGTTGGTCGCAACGAGAGCAATGAGATCACTGGGCCGACTATCAAAAGCTCCCTTCGCATAAAGACGCAGCTCATAATACCGGCTGATCCTGTTGAGGTCAGGTGGAGTTCCCATGACGGAGAAGCCGCCATAGATGCCGCGAGACGGCGACCCAGGGGCGTCACTCTGCGAGAGCTGCCTGTCGGCAGCGATGTAGTAGAAATTGTTTCCGCTCTCCCTTTGTTGCTTGGGATCCGCCAAATTCGTGTAGCGGCTATTGTTGAAACCGACGCCCGCCCGCAGCCACGTGTCGGTTACGCCCGGAGCAGCCTTGCTCTTGTAGCCGGCTTCTTCAACGAGAAGGATGCCTGCATTGGCCGTGCTCCAGTTCAAGCCGGTGGGATTCTCCGTTATCTGGGCATAGGGACCATCTGGACTGATTGAGCGTTGGATGGAGACCTTGTTGTACAAGCGATCGTCAAAATTGTACTTCAAGTTGACCGCCGGCGTGGGCGCGGCATTGGTGCTCATCCCTGCCTGGAACAAGGCAGACATGTTCGATCCTGTAATCCCTCCGAACAATGTGCCGGTGAACTCATTTTGGTTTCTGAGGTAGCCAAGTTTGAGTTCTAGTGTCCTGTCGAAGAAGGTCTGGTAGTAGGCGAGCGTATTGATTCCCACTCGATCTGGCCCCGGGCGATCCCACGTCCAGTATTGCTGCTCGGCTCCTACGACAATCTGTCCGTCGGCAATGCCAAACCGGCTGAGATCGTAGGTGACAATCATGAAGTTTGCCGACGCGAAGGTCGGATTCTGGCCCATATAGAGCTGGTTTGCGATAGTGCTTCTGGCTGCATTCGGCAGCTGGTTGTTTGCAAAGCTGTTGTGTGTCCAGCCGATGTAGCCGATGCCGACATCTGCCAGCGCCGATCTAACGTTGTCCTGATCAATTGTGTCCGCAGGGCCGGGTATGTTGAGCCACAACCCTTTTTCACGCAGATCGTCGTACCTTGCGAAGGGATCGATCGTCTTTTGCGGTCTCGTCTGAGCAGCCCTGTCCGCATTGCCGCGCTTCTCGAAAGGCACTCCGGGACCTGCTGCTGACGCCGGGGCAGGAGGGCGGATTGCCTGACGGATCAGGTCGATCGGGAGCTTTGCGGCCCGATCGGAAGCCTTTCGTCTTTTGCTGGCCTGATCCACAGGGTGGCTACTAGGATCAAGCCCGCTCGCGGTTTGTGCCAGTACGGAATTGCCGACCAGACAAGCCGTTAGCGAAAGTGCGATAACAAGCCAACATTGCTTTCCCCTTGGTCTAAAATTGGAAGAAAGTGCTGCCGTAGCCGCGTATGTCCGAGGCGAGGTCGTCGCAAGTAAGCAATCACGCATGGCGCACTTCGGGTCCATGTCTGCCGGCCATGAATAGATTGCACTGCGGCCTGATTGGCCCAAAGTGAGCTCCCGGCGTTTTCGCGTCCGAGGGCGAGGGGGACGAGCCAGAATTCGATCTATCCGAAGAGAACCACTCAGGCCCAAACCTCTCCGCTCGCGGCGCGATGATGGTCTGGTCTGCAACTTTCTTGAGCATCACGGCCGCTGCGCCGAGAGCCAGCGGCGAGCGCTGGCTCGGCAAAATGCTCACGCCGAGCGCGCGGGACCTCGCTGTCCTGGCCGCCAAGACATTGCGAATGGCCAGCACTGTGAGTCAGGCGATTCTGGCGGTGCCGCGCATCTGCATCGAAGGCGGCTTTCTCGACGAAACGGCAGCTACCAGAAAGCAAGGCTCGCCGGGCAAGCGGCCTGGCTTCACGAAGCGCTTCATTGGTATCGTTGTCACCGAAAGACGCGACAATCGCCAGGCTCGAAGGCCGGAGAGCCTTTGAATTTGCGCGCGCGGCAACCACACCACAACGTCTAACGTGGTGGCCCAGGAGACCAGAGGAATCAGCCATCGAGCAGCTTTGGCGTGTATCGGCGAGCAGTTGCTGCCTCCGTCAGCGCCGTTGGCGCGGCAAAATCTGTCTTGCATCCGAATCCTTCACGTGCGCGGCGTTCGTTGGCCACGCTTGCCACGTGCCCGTCATCTCGAACAACCTGCCGGAATTGGTAGTTGACCAGGTGCAACGGTTGCCGGTCCAATCGGCCATTGCGGCTCGGCCGCTCAGCCGTGGCGCTCACGTGGCGCGTCCGGAATGAAGTTGCTGGTCTCGGCAACGCGTGAGGCGGGACTCCATCGAACACGCTGCAGCAATCGGTGGACGGTTTGCATTCGTGCAGCGGCAAGGTAGGAAAATCTGCAAGGTTCTTCTGAATGATGAGAAAATGCTGCGCCATCGCCGACGAAGACGAGAACCATTGCTCGATGGTGATGCTATCATGGAGAACGCGCGCAAATTGTCGCGTTGCGTTGCTCAAGAAGGGAGTTTGATAAGAGCAGTGGCAGCCGATCGGGAAGGTCGCCAAGATTGATTATTCTCGACGCTGGCAGCTACTGGAGCGCGTGAGTATCGCAGGCTGTCGCTTCGACGAAATAAGCCTGCTGGAATGGGATGTTGAGCGAGGGACAATGGACTGGATTGATCAAGCGGCCGCTTCAGACTTGCGGCCGCTCTTGCACCGGCCGTCAAGACGGATTCCCCTGGTTTTCCCGCTTGTCCTCGTCGGCTCGTGTGCTGCTGGCGCCTGGCTTTGGACTAACCTTGAAAAGTTTGTCGAGACGCCGGAAGCCCGGGAAGTCGCTTCAACGATGAGCCTGTCACCGGAGGACAGTGCATCCCTGTCCGACATAAAGTGGGCACAGCAGAAAGCTGGCGATGAGATCGCAGAACTCAACCGCCGGATCGATGCCCAGCGGGATGACCTCAAAGGGATCCTGGATCAGATCACCGTGCTGACTTCGCGGATCGATTCGCTGCAGAGTTTAATACCCGTCCCTTCTGCTGCTTCCGTGCCTCCTTTATCGTCATCCGGGGCTGTTTCAAGCGTCGCCAGGAAACGCCTCGGGCGGTCCAAACCACAGGGACCTGTTTCCGTCGGCGGCGCGCCAGTGATCGCAGGACCGAAGACAGCCGAGCCTTGAGGTCTCAGGCCGCTGCAGGCGTGGTCAAGTCTCCAACTGCGCTCGAGGAGGTGGACCGTAACTTCGCAAAGCTGCCTCCGGTCGTAAAATTCCCGAAGCTTGTGCGGGCGCCGGCGTCTTCAGCGGCATATCGCTGAGGCCGTCACCATCATCGAGAGCACTCCGGGGAAGGTGAGGCAGAGCCCTTTCCGCATGATCGAGGCGTGGCCCTGAACGGCGGAATCCGCTGCGCCTCTCCTTTAAATCAGCTCCCTTTTAATCAGCCCTCGCCGGTTTTGAGGCCATATCTGAAAGATCGTGTCATCACACCGCCGCTGCATCCTCGAAATCTGGCCTGTCTGCCCGAGGCGCTTCTTCGGATCGCTCCCTCGCGAAGAGCTTAGATGTTTGGGATCTGCTCACATGCGTGGCTTAGTTAATAGGGGGTACGGTCGAGATAAGTGTCGAATGCGGCAGCAACAGCACGAATGACAAACCGGTGCTCCTGCTTGATCCGAATGAATCCCTCTTCAATGTCCACTACCCCGTCTTCGGTAAGCATTCCCAGGCGGTCGGCCGAATGGAGAAGAGGAATCGGATCAAATCCGTGCGCAGCACAGATCGCTGGTACGTCGGCCTGCAAATCGCACATCAGACGCTCGATAATTGCGGCTCGAAGGCGATCTTCGGCGGAGAGAAAGTAGCCTTTTGAGGTTGCCAGACGACCAGCCTGAATGTGTTGGTGATAGGAAGCAGTTGCGATCTCGTTCTGGACGTAACCGTCACGCAGACGGCCGATGGCTGACGGACCTAAGCCGATTACGGTTTTGCAGGTATCAGCCGAATAACCCAGGGAGTTGCGGCGCAGCCGACCGGCTTTCTGCGCTAGCGCGAGCTCGTCGTCGGGCAGGGCGAAATGGTCAAGCCCGATCTGGCGGTAGCCGGCCGAGACCAGTGTATCTGCAATGGCCGCGGCTTGCTCAGCGCGGGCGACATTGTCCGGCAGCGCCGCCTCATCGATCTGGCGCTGACGTTTCATATAGGAGGGGACGTGAGCATATCCAAAAACTGCAAGCCGGTCTGGCCGCATGGCCAGAGCCGTCCGCGCGGAGTCCACGCAGGACCGGACCGTCTGATGCGGCAGTCCGAAGAGAAGGTCGAAATTGATGCGGCTTATCCCATGCTGGCGAAGACTTTCGACGACAGAAGCCGTCTGCACCTCGCTCTGGACGCGGTTGACCGACCTTTGAACCACGGGGTCGAAGCTTTGCACGCCGATGCTCGCGCGGCTGACCCCGGCTGCTTGTAACGTTTCGGCCATCTCGGCCGTGAACGCACGCGGGTCGATTTCTATGGCGATGGTAGCTGATTTGCTGAACGCGAAGCAGCGGCGCAGGAGTTCCATCAAGGCCAGGAAATCGGCTGGCGCAATGGTGGTCGGCGTCCCGCCGCCGAAATGCACGTCGCTCACCGGCAGAGCGCGCGGCGCTTGCTCTGCGACCAAGCGTATCTCCTCATGCATCGCCGCCAAGTAAATGCGGATCGGTCGCTCGCTGCGAGTGAGGCTTGTAGGGAAGCCGCAATACCAGCAGATCGAGCGGCAGAACGGAACGTGGAGGTAGAGCGATACGGGTTCGTCGGGCGGCAGCCGCCTCAACCAGGTCTCACAAGTCTCGGCACCGACCATCGCGGAGAAATCCGGTACGGTTGGGTAGATGGTGTACCAAGGCAGGCGAGCATCGCAATACTTGTTTAGGAGGGAGGTCTGCAAGGCTTAACTTTCCCATGCTCAAACAGCATGAAGCTGACCGACGCCCTCTCTTCTGTCTTTGCGTAATGTCAAACGCGCCTAGCTGTTCCTCAAGTCTGGTCCCGCTCTCGATGTCACTGCCAACGCGGCTTAGGGGCCGGGAGTGAGAATGGAATGAGAGCCGCTCGTTAGCGACTATCTGGATGCTTGTGGCTAGAATGAACTTCTCGTATGAGCACGGTCGGAGCGGCTAGTCTCCCCTGACTAGCCTGCGCGCAGTGTCGATCATTCATTCCGAGGGCGCGTCGCTTCCGCATTCCTTGACGCGCAACCTTTCGCGACGAAAACCAGGGATCTAAAGGCATCACCAAAAGCGGGCCAGGCTGTCGCTGGGCTTCCAAGCCGGTTTTCCGAGGAAAAGCCGATGTGGATGCTCATGGCATTCGACCAGGATGTGGAAATCACGATAAAGTCGCATGGTAAAATGCGCCGACGCTGGCGAGATCACGTCTAGTCCGGCAGCACAATAGGGCATGAGGGCTCAGAACCTGAAACACCCGCGGCGGGTGCCGCTCATCGGCCCACCCGAACTGCAATCACGAGATTCACCTCACCGACTCTCTTGCTGCTCCGTGAATGAGGGAACCGGCCGGCGCTTTCAGCAAAACTTGGCGGACAAGGATGCCGAGGTTGCCCGCAAGGCCGAGGCCTTGCCCAGCAGCGAGGGGCCACGCAGCGCGAGCAGTCGAGGACCAGCTCGCCGAGCGGTTAGCTGCCGAGCGCGGCCAGCTCGTCGCCATGGAAGCGAAGAAGGCTCGAGACGCTGCGGCGGCCGAGCTAATGGCACAAACTGCCGAAGCGGCCGAGCTTTGTCAAAACTTGGAGCCAACAATGCCAGGCTTGCCGAGGCGCAGCAGGCTCAAGCCGAGCTGATCCGCAAGCAACGTGCCCTTGATGAAGAGAACGTGAACTCGATCTGCCATCGAATAGGTCTCAATCGGTGATTTCCAGGCGAAAGCCAGGCAGGAAGCTGACGAAGCCGCGCGCTTGCGTGTGCTTGAGAAGGATCAATCGATGGAGTCGATTGCCCAGACGATCAAGGAGTTGAAGCGCAAGGCTGAGCAGCCCTCCAGCAATTCCCGGGCGAAGTGCGCGAGCTCGAGCTCGAAGCCTTGCTTCGCAGCCGTTTCCTACGGAGACGATTGAGGCGATCGGCAAAGGAGCTGGCGCGCACGTCGTCCAGCAGATCAACGGTTCGATCGCTCGTCCAGCCGGTATCATCCTTTGGGAATCCAAGGGCACTAAAGCATGGAGCAATGGCTGGCTTGGGAGGCGGGCGTCTCGCCGCTTACCTTCGATATGCAGCACCTCTCAGCAGATGCCACGAGTCGGATGCCTCCCGTTGAAGGCCGGCGTGTCACGGAAAATAAATTGCTTGCTAGATGAAGAGCGCCAAGTGCGCGATCGTACAACGTGACGCTACGTGCGATTCAAGTGCTTTGGAGCAGCTCACGAGAACATTTTTTAATTTCAAGTATAAAATGCATGAGCCTCAATTCCGCCACGCTGCTTGTCTCATTGCCGCAAGCATCATCACGGATGTACTGATGATGTTGGGGCGGGCCCGGCGCGCTTTCAACCCCCGGCAAAGTGCGTCGGGGCGCCTTGGTTCGGCGGCGTCCCGTTCCGGCTCCAATGCAGCTCACCAACTACCGAGCTCCTCGACGTATAGTCGACGCGCGAGTCGAGATTGGCGCGGCCTTCTAGTCACGTGAATCTAAAGTTCGCCACATAAAGTCTGCTGGGCTTTGTGGCAGAAGCGTTTGATGGAAGCCAAGATCTGGTCTGCGGACTTGGTCCATTTGAAGGGCTTCGGGTTATTGTTGTGCAGTTCGATGAAGGTACGGATGTCGGCCTCGAGTTGCCTGACGGAGGTGTGAACACCTCGCTGGATTTGCTTTCTGGTGAGCTCAGCGAACCAGCGCTCGATCTGATTGATCCATGACGCGGAAGTCGGCGTGAAGTGGACATGATAGTGCGGCCGGCGAGCGAGCCACGCTTTGATCTTGGGTGTCTTGTGGGTGGCGTAGTTGTCCATGACGATATGGACAGCGAGCCCCTCAGGGATTTGAGCGTCGATCTCTTTGAGGAACTTCAAGAACTCGACCGCCCGATGGCGCTTATAGCATTTGCCAATGACGCTTATAGCATTTGCCAATGACAAAGCCGGAGGCGACATCGAGCGCGGCAAACAGCGTGGTCGTACCATGCCGCACATAGCTGTGAGTGCGACGTTCCGGCACGCCCGGCATCATCGGCAGGACCGGCTGCTCGCGATCCAGGGCCTGGATCTGGCTCTTCTCGTCGATGCTGAGGACAACGGCTCGGTTAGGCGGGGACAGGTAAAGCCCGACAATATCGCGCACCTTATTGACGAATAGCGGATCGCTCGACAGTTTAAATGTCTGGCTGCGGTGCGGCTGCAAGCCGAACGCCGTCCACATTCGGCGGATCGTGGTGTGAGAAAAGCCAGTTTCCGCGGCCCTCGAGCGGATCGACCAGTGCGTCGCGCCGGGCGGCGTCGTACGCAATGTCCGCTCGATTACCTCGGCAACCTGATCATGGTCGATGGTTCGAGGGCGGCCAGGGCGGGCTTCGTCAAGCAGGCCATCACAGCGATCCTTCAAGAATCGGCGGCGCCACTTGCCAACGGTGTGTTCATGGATGCCAAGTTCGGCAGCCACAGACTTGCTTGGCAGACCATCTGCACACCGCAGGATCGCGCGGCACCGCTCAGATAGCGATCGGGCTACACGATGACGACGAACTTGCCTCTCCAAGTACGCCCGCTCCTGCGGACTCAGTACCAACGGCGCGATCGACCGGCCTTTCACACCTGCATTCGCCACGAGGGCTCCCCTCTCTAGAGATTCGAGCGATCAACTAATGTCACGAACTTGCATTCCAGATGACTAGGTTCAAGCTGACTAAGACGCGGCTTGGCGCATCTCGCTAACAAATGTCGCAATCGCTTGGCCGAGGGCGCGGTTGCGATCCATCAGGTCATGAACTGTGCGGACGACGTCATCGACCGCCCCACGGCTGGTCGCAGCGGCGCCGGAAATTTCGAGAACGTGCCCGGCTACTGCGCGTGCTCCGGCCGCAGCGGATTCGGCGCTGCGGCTGATGTCCCCGATGGCGGCATTTTGTTCATCAAGAATGCTGACGATAGATGTAGTCGTTTCGCCAACTCGATTGATGACGTCGAATATTCGCCGGATAGCGGCCACGGCGGCATCCGTTTCGGTCTGAACCGCTACGATTTGTGTGGCGATCTCCTGAGTAGCATTCTTGGTCTGACTTGCTAGGGCTTTGACTTCCCCGGCCACGACGGCAAAACCCTTGCCTGTTTCGCCCGCCTGGCCACGGCTTTTGCTAGCGGGAAGCATACTTGCGCGGTCGGATCAGCGGGCCTATCAAGACGCAGCGCTTCGTATCGCCACCGCGGCAATCACGCTCTCCGCTAGTGAGACTATTAAAGATTCTGGCGCGGTTCTCTTAGGCCAGCTATCGAATTTTCGTGCGGTTGCGCTCGCGACCGAACGCGGATTGCTCACTGCCGATGTTGATGGACGACTCGGCATGGCGTTACGTATCGAGGCGCAACGCCGCCAGATGGATCAGTCGATCCTTGTCCAATCCAGTGGGCGATGGATTCAGGTCAATGACTTCCAACAACGATTCTGGAGCCAGGCCGACAATTACCAATGGCTTTCGGCATCTGCTCCGACAGCATCGGGAAAGACGTTCTTAGTCTTGCAATGGCTGATCGACCAAATCCGATCGAGCGAGATGCGTGTCGCTGTCTATTTGGCGCCGACAAGGGCACTTGTTGCTGAGATCGAAGCAAATCTAGTCTCGTTGCTCGGAGCCCGCAGCGGCATAGAGGTCTCCTCGCTTCCGATTCGGGAAAAGCATGACAAAGCGCAGGAAGGCGGTCCCACGCGCTATCTTTGTTCTGACCCAGGAGCGCATGCACCTGCTCGCTAACGCCGTCGGCGGCGCCTTCAAGGTCGATCTGCTCGTGGTCGACGAGGCACATAAGATCGGGGACAACCAACGCGGCGTTGTTCTTCAGGATGCCATAGAGCGCGCCAGCCGCTCCAATCCCACGCTCAAGCTCGTGTTCATCAGTCCCGCCACGCAAAACCCGCAGGAGCTTCTTGCAGATGCTCCGGAGGGAGCTCACACCGCGTCGTTTGAAAGCGACGTTCCGACTGTGCTTCAAAACCTCATCGTGGCCGAGCAGGTGCCGCGTAAGCCAAAACTATGGAAATTGTCGGCACGCCAACACGCGTCTATGCTGCCGCTCGGCGTGGTCCAGCTGGGCAGTAGCCCAGGCTCTCTCAAGAAAAAGCTGGCGTTCATCGCCGCTGCTGCCGGAGAGCGCGGCGGGACACTCGTCTACGCGAACGGCGCCGCCGATTCCGAAGACATCGCCGATCTCATCAGTCAGTTGATACCTGAAGTACCATCTGCCCCTGAATTGCTTGAGCTTGCGGATTTGGCGCGCAAAGGCGTTCACCCGCACTACAGGCTCGCGCCGCTCGTCGAGCGAGGCGTTGCTTTTCACTATGGCAACATGCCGTCGCTCGTCCGCTCGGAGGTCGAGCTGCTGTTCCGGTCGGGCAAGATTCGCTTTCTTGTTTGTACCTCGACGCTCATCGAAGGTGTAAATCTGTCGTGCCGAACCATTGTACTGCGCGGCCCACGAAAGGGCATCGGGCATCCGATGGAGGCGCACGATTTCTGGAATCGTGCCGGCCGCGCCGGTCGATGGGGCGATGAATTCCAAGGGAATATCATCTGCATCGATCCTCAGAACGCACAGGCATGGCCTGATGGCGTTCCCGAACGTGCACGCTTCCCAATCAAACGCGAAAGTGACGCGGTGATCGAACAGGGAGATAGCCTTGCGGATTATTTGGACCGCCGGGCAACGACTGATTTGGCCGATTTCGAAGATCCAAATCAATTCGAGCAGGTCGCCTCATATCTGCTCGCTACATTTTTACGGCAGGGATCAATTGCACAATCCAGCCTCGCCAAACGCCACAATCCCGCGACCATCGAGCGGCTTGAAGCGAGTCTTGCAAATATCGCCACGCAAATCGCGATAGGCCCAGATATCGCAGCCCGACATCCTGGTGTTAGCGCCCTGGGCATGCAGCGCCTGTTGGATGCATTCCGCAACTACAAAGGTGATGTCGAGAATCTTTTGCCGGCCGCCGTCGACAGCCAGGACAGCTACGATCGTTTCGTGACGATTATGTGCCGGATCAACCAATATCTGTTTCCCGCATTCACACCAGACAAGATCATTCCGCTTCACGCACTGATTGTCGTGCAATGGCTAAAGGGGTTCTCCTTGTCTCGAATGATCGAGCGAAATATCGACTACCATCGCAGGACCGGTCGGTCATTTAAGCTGCCTGTCCTGATACGCAGCACGATGGAGATGGTCGAACAAATCGCGCGATTTCGGGCGCCGAAGTATTTGTCCGCCTATGTCGACGTTCTCAATATGCACCTAGTTGCATTAGGGCGGGAAGACCTCATCGATGGTGATGTCGATATAGGAACGCAGCTCGAGTTCGGTGTTTCTTCGCGGACCTTACTCTCGCTGATCGAGCTCGGATTATCGCGCGTGAGCGCTGTCGCGCTGTACGAAAAGATCGCAAGAGATGACCTCAATAAGGAAGATTGCATTTCTTGGGTAAGAGAACACGACGCTCAGTTCGAGGGCATGGACATTTCGGCCATCATCCTGCGTGAGATTCGCGCCAAACTGCTGCCTGAGGGCAACGCAGGAGCTGCCACGTCAACATCCTAATATTGATTGGGAGACTTTTATGGTCAAAAAGCCGGTTACAATTGGCCCTCATCACTTCAGTAAGAAGGGAGATGCCGCCGCGTTTTTGAAGGCAATGCTTCATAAGTATGATGTTGGAGACAAAGTCAGCGCGGGCGATGCCGAGGTACTGCTTGCAGCACTGGCGCTCCACCCGGATGCGACTACGAAGATGGGGCTAGGCATCACTCATTTCAGCGTCAGGAGCGCGGACTTCGGCTCAAAATGCTTTTGGGTCAATCGTGTCGATGGAAGCAGCGAAAAGTTTTCATCCAAGGCCTGTATCCGCGGTTAAACTATTGAATGAGACCCTCCATTCGAGTCGATCCACGACCTGCCCAGTATTTCACTGTCCGTCTCTTTGCCGCCGGCATCTCGGATGCTCACCGCACTTTGCGGACCTACCAATAACTGTAGGTTGCCCACGGTTCGCGATGTTCACGGCGCTCACCTCGCTGCTGACCAACAGAACCGTGTGGAAAGACGCCGCCATGACCGGCGAGATTTCCCTCGGCCGCGGGGGGGCCTGATGCGCGTCGTTCGACGACATTCCGAAGGGCGCCCGCGACGCGCTGGAGCTCATCTGGCTCGAACGCGTCGATCAGGCCGCCGAAGCCGCTTTGGATCCACCGCGAAATGAGTCCGGTCCGAGGCCAACCTCGCCGCCGCGCGATTTCGGCGCAGCGGGTCGGTTAGGCCGGCGTTTCCGTTATGAAATCGGTCGCCGGCACTAGGCGGCGAACCGCATCGGCCGCGCCGCCCAGTTTCTTTTCGGCATCGAACAGATCGACAGCCATCTGCAGGTTCATCCACAATTTCGCCGACGTGCCGAGCGCCTTGCTCAGCAGGATCGCGGTCTCGGCGGTAATCGCCCGCTTGCCGTTGACGATTTCGTTGACGCGAAAGCGCGACACGCCCATCGCTTCCGCGAGTTGGTCCTGAGTGATTTCGCTCGGGGTGAGGAAATCCTCGCGGAGCACCTCACCCGGATTTGTCGGTCGTCGTTCGGTCATGTCGGCCTCGGTGGTCTTAGCCAGTGTCTTCAAGCGCGATGTTGACAGCCTTCTCATGCTGCCATTGGAACGTCACCCACCACCGGCCTTCGGTGTTGCAGCAGAAGGTGGGCGGCGTGGTGTTGCGACGCTTTGCGATGCGTCCGTGTCCCGCAATTCGACAGTCCTCGAGCTTGTCGGCTGCGAGCAGGATGTCGATTTGCCTGGCGGCTCTGGCTGCGACGCTTGCGGGCACATCCATACGGTGTCGGCCGCTGTAAACGTCCTCTGTTCGCTGGTCTGCGAACGTACTCATGGTAGTTCTCCTCGGAGATTGAGATCGATGCTGAGCTGGACGAAAAGGTCGTCCGGTTCGGGTCGATCCCAGGAGGAGAAATCCCGGTTCTAACGCGGTAGCAGTGGATCGCGACGCGCACTGCGTCGTCGTCGCACAGGTATGCGCGGGTCCATTTGAAGACGAACCTCTGGATGAGGCGGACGCGCTTTTCGATGGCTTGCTTGACAGCGAGCTCGATGCGCTGGACATCCGCCTCGGACAGATGCACGTGCGCGATCTCGTGGTGGAGACAAAAGTACAGGTCCGAATCTGGCTCCGCAGGAGCGTTTTCCGGGAAATCGTGATGTCCGGCGACGATGACCGGACTCGGCAGGATGCTCTTCCAGAGGTCGATGACCTCGTCGCGGATGGCATCGATCTTCTTGCGCGAAATGTACGCTTCGTCGATTTGCGCGTGCTCGCGCCAGAACGGCGTGGCTGCGGCACGGGCGACGTCGCAGACCTCGGCTTTTTCAGACACCAGCAGCGACGACGGCTTGATGTCGGAATGACTGATGGTCGACCAGAAGTGTTTCTTTCCCAGCGTTCCGTCGACGGTCAGCACCGCGATGAGCCGCGCCAAGTCGGCGGCGTGCTGGTGGTCGCGATCGTTGTGGCTGAGGAATACGGCAGCCTGGGTAGTCGGCGGGGAGACCGTCGTCTCCTCACCGAACAAAGCTATCTTCAAGTCTGGCCGTATCGTGATCGTCATGGTTCCAATATGTATCACATGGTGTGACATTACAAGGGGGTCGAGAAAATTCTCGGCGAGCCCGTTTCGAGCGCAATGTGTCAGGAACCGGAAAATTGGTGCAATATACAACAGAAGTTACAACGGCTTGTTCGGGCTCATCACCAAATTAGCGAAGTCGATCGACGCGAAAGTAGTGCAATTATACGGCACTAAATTAGTGTTTTCGTACGGCGCCGGATTAGTGTAAATAAACGATGCGAAAGTAGCGTAACCGAACAACGCAAATCTAGTGTAATTGAACGACATGAAACTAGTGTGAGCCGACGTCGCCAAATGCGTGGCGATGATCATCCGCACCCGCCCCCTGGGAGAAAATCGCATGGCGAGCCTCAACGAAAAACTCGCGGGCTCTCTGAGCAATCTGTGCGAACTCAGCAAGAACGGCGATAGGCGGGTCTTCAAACTCGCCGAGCTGGGTCGAGCCGACCGCGAACGGCTATCGGAAGCGGGATTTCTGAGCGAGATCATCCGAGGATGGGTCTTGATGGTCTGTCCCGGCGAGAAGCCCGGCGACACGACCTCATGGTATTCGTCGTTCTGGCAGTTCTGCCGGGCGTACCTCGACGACCGGTTCGACAAGAACTGGGTGGTATCTCCCGAAGCTTCGATCGTCCTCCATGCCGAGAATTTGAACGTCCCACCCCAGGTCATCGTGCATTCGCCGGCTGCGAACAATCAACGGCTCGATCTGCTGCACAACAATTCTCTGTACTTGCTCAGAGTGCCGAAGCTTCCAACGTCGGCCGTCGAGGTCGCAGGTATGCGCGCCTTTTCGCAGGCGGACGCTTTATGCTTGGCTTCGCCCACGTTCTGGCAGAACAACAAGAACGACGTCATCGCCCTGCTCGGCTCGATCAGAGGCACCACCACGATCCTGAATGCCCTGCTGGCCGGAGGCTACGTGCTCGCGGCAGGCCGGTTGGCGGGTGCCTACAGGCTTCTGGGAAACGCGCGCGCAGCGGACGAAATCGTCGCCACCATGAAGCGCGCCGGACACGAAGTCCGGGAGGACGCCGATCCCTTCAAGGGCCCCGTGACCACGCAGCTATCCGTCACCCGCCCGGTGTCTCCCATCGCGACCCGCGTGAAACTGATGTGGGCGGAGATGCGCGACAAGGTACTGCAGAACTTCGACGTCGAGCCCCGAAGGATCAACGATCGCGACGGATACCTGGCATCCATCGACGATCGGTACACCTCGGACGCGTACCACTCGTTGTCGATCGAGGGCTACACGGTGACCGAGCAACTCATCGAAAAGGTCCGACAGGGATCTTGGAATCCGGACGGCGACGCGGACGACCGGCAGCAACGCGACGCGCTCGCCGCCAAGGGATATTGGGACGCGTTCCAAGAAGTACGCGCCGCGGTCGCCCGCATTCTCGACGGCGAATCCGCGGAGGAAGTCGTCGAGCGCGAACACCTCAATTGGTATCGCGCTCTCTTTCAGCCGTCGTTGGCGGCCGGCATCGTCAAGCCGGAGAATATGGCGGGGTACCGACAGCACTTTCTGCATATCCGCGGCTCCCGACACACGCCCGTGAACTGGGAAACCGTGCCGGACGCGATGGAATCGTTCTTCGAATGTCTGAAGGCCGAACAGGATCCGCGCGTGCGCGCGATCCTGGGGCACTTCATCTTCACGTTCATCCATCCCCTGCCCGACGGCAACGGGCGGACCGGTCGTTTCATCATGAACTCGATGCTCGCGTCGGCGGGAATTCCCTGGACCATCGTTCCCGTCGACCGGCGCGACGAATACATGAGGGCGCTCGAGGATGCGAGCGGCGGCCTCGACATCGTGCCTTTCACGAAATTGGTGGTCGATTGCACTAAGCACGAGCCGCCGCCTCCCAGGCGGAGCAAGCCTGGCGAGACATTGGCCGAAGTCGACCTCAATGCGGTCGGCTCGAAATCATGATGCGTCGAGCGGGAGCCCGTCATAGCCTAGAGGCGGACTGCGAGACGCGGGCGCGGCGCCGCGAAGGCCGGGAGCCGACAGGAGCGCTTCGCTGATTCCCATTGCAACGCCGGCCGTGACGGACTTCGGTGCGAGGGACAGGATAATCTCCCGGGGGAGCCTCGCGGCTTCGGCAAGCAGAACGACCGATGTCACCGCTGTGATTGAGCCGACAACCAGGGCGGCTAACATCGGAACGATCGCCGCGGTAACAAGCTTGCGATTTTGATAGAGTGGCACGGCGAGCGCGACTGTCGCAGGCCCGAGCAGGAAATGTACAAACTGCGCGCCGGCGAAATAGGTTGTGTAGGAAGTGCCGGTCAGAAGCAAAAACAGGCTGATAATCCACATTGCATGCAGGACCGGGTTCGCAAGTGGATGGCGATGCGTTGCCAAGGATAGCGCATCCGTGATCGCATAGACCGGCAACGTGGCAGTCAGCCAGAGTAGCGGCGACTGTGAAAGATAGACCCAGAGCGAGTGGGGATTGTCGTTCAATTCGCCTCCGGCCGGCCGATCAGGCGGCTAACAAGCAGGAAGGTCAGCACGGTCACGAGCAAAGTGACGGTCACCGAGAAGATGAGCACTAGAATACTGATACAATTGAAGTAGATCTCATGGCCCCTATCGCTCTTGAGGAAACCGAATGCGCCCCCTGGATCGATCTGCACGACCGTACCTATGCCGTCCATCAGGCGCTCTTGGTCCTGCAGCTACTGCGCGCTTGATTGAAGCTGCCTCGCACACAATAGACGAGATCGGCGTACGCCTCATCCTGCTCGCCCGCCCCGCTCGACATTGACCCTCCCGCCAACTCGTGCCGCGGCTCGCGCAAATGGCGCTGTCGCCTTTCCTCCTTATGTCATGATTGCTTCAATGCGCTTACTTTGCAACCAACCGTCCGCCTTTCAAGCCTTTGTCCCGACGGTTGATTTTCACGAAATCAACAGTTGGTATGACACTTGCTGTCCGACCCCGGGGTCCTCCCTTCTGGAGATGCGCATGCAAAGTGTCCTCTACATCAAGCAGATCTCGCGACCGCGCGTATCTCCCATTGCGCCTTTGACGTGGCCATTTTCTGCCCCTTCGATTCATTTTCGCCGGACCTGCCGGACGGGCCCGCTGAGACGCCGGCCAATCATGCGAGGGGTCTGGCTTCGGCTGTTCCGTGTTGCTCATCGATCGCGTCACCGACGCCGTCATAGGGCGGAGGATCAGCCAACTGTTTGCGATGGCAATTCGCAAGATCGGGAAGAAAAATGACGCTCCTGTTGTCTTCGTCGGCAAGCAGAGAATGGATACCGACAACGCGCACGTCGAGTCCGGCACCGCCGAGCGCATCGGCGTCCTCTACCTTACCTGTATCGCGGAGCTCAGTGCCCAGGATCTCCTCGTGCTCGGCCTTGAGACAAAGCGAAGCGTCGTTCGGACAGGACCCTAGTTTCTCGCCATCCAATCTGAACAGAGCCGGGCCTGTAGCCGCTCGTGCTGCTTGGTTCGTCTCGCCAGCTGAGTCGCCAGGGCCCTCGGACTTTCTATCACTGCCAGACCATCAACAAGGACGACGGCGCGGTGATCTCCGATTTGGCCAGTGCGTCATCTGCGAGCTGGACCGATCCTTTCGCATGTACAACGGCGCTTCGATTGCGGCGTGCCGTTCAGCCTCGGACCAGGGATGGTGGCGGCATCTCGGCTGTTTGACGGGACGATCATGCCGGCGCAGCCAGCGGCAATTCGGGAATGGCGTCTGACGCAGGGTGCGAGCGCTCAGACTTCACGAAGAACAAACCCAAGAGTTCAGGTCATGGAATGGAATTTAGCTCTGCCTGAAACAAGCGCAATCGAACACAGTGACAGGGAGGAGCGGTGTTCTGAGGCGCCCATCATGGATCTCTTTAGCTTCACCGAATGCGCGAACCAGACGCATTCGCTCAGCGCGCTGTTCGAGCTCCTTGTAAGCTGTGCCACCGAGGAAGGGTTCAGTGAAGTCGCTTACGGCGCTCTCAACTTCGTCGAGCCACTTCGGCTGGCGGAGTGTCCACCTCCGACTGTGGCTGTGAAGTGGCCGCCAGACTGGTGCGACCGATACTTCAAACGCAAGTACCATACTATCGATCCGGTGGTCCGCCGGACGCCGATGCTTTCGCGGCCGTTTTTGTGGGATCAACTCGCCGACCACTATCAACTTCAACCGGACGAGAGACGCGTACTGGACGAGGCGAGAGAGGCGGGCCTGAAGCATGGTATGAGCGTGCCATTGTTCGGCCCGTTGGGTCGGGTATCTGTGGTGTCGTTTGCATCTGCGTCCGACGATGCTGATCCTCAGGACCGCATCGGTCATCTCAATGCGCTGGCCTGGCACTTTCACACCGCCTATGGCGAGATAGCTCGTCCCTCCAATGGTGGTTGCGACCGAAAAGTTGCACTATCTAAACGGGAGATCAGTTGCATGCGGTGGGTGGCGGAGGGGAAATCGTCATGGGAAATTGGAATGATCCTGGAAATCAGCGAGAATACAGTCAATTTTCATATCAAGAATGCGATGCGAAAGCTGGGTGCGACCAGCCGGATTCAAGCGATCGTTATGGCTATTCGCCTCAATGTTCTTTGAATTCATCAGTCGAATGGAACGAGCACCAACTGCCAAATTTGTGCTTCCAGCTTCTGGCAAGTTCAGCATGGCACTTTCGGCCAAATCGCAGATACAACGCTCATCGAGACAAGCGATCTCAAACCTCACGCTGCCTCAGGTTGTGGAGCTCCATAACCGTCGGCGTCGTGTCGAATCGACTGAGCTGGTCCGCCACCGTTGGAGTCAGGCGGCGTCGTTCCATCCAGCCGGTGACCGAGGCTTAGCGGCTTAGCCGCGCTCGGGCCTGGTGCTTCGGAAGTGCGGCAGGGATGCCGCGAGGGAGAGGAGCGTCTGAAGAAAGAGCCCCGACCGTGGTCGGGGCCCCGATTTACGCAATCGCCTGGAGATCACTATTTGGCAAACGCCGGGCCAAACTTGTAATTGAGCCGTGCCGTGATGAGATCGACGTCCTGGTGGACGCGATCGGCGCCAAGGGCCGTTGGGAAGCTTACGTTGCTGTGCTGCATGAACAAGTGGGTATACTCGACGCCAGCTGACCAGTCGGGCGTGAGGCTGACTTCGGCACCGGCGCCCAGCGCGCCACCCCAACGCACATCATTGTTTTTGGCAATCTCGGTGCCAGTAGCCACCGAGTTGACGTGATAGGTGTTGCTGGTCACCGCAGCACCGCCCTTGGCGTAAAGCATCACAGCATTGAACGCGTAGCCGATATGGCCGGTGAGCAGACCGAACGCATCTGTCTTGGTGCCAATAGTATCTGCTGGGAAGGCGGTGCTGACATTGGAGCCGCTGAAGTCGGCCCAGTTGCCCTGGCCTTCGATGCCGTAGACCATTTTGAAGATGTGCCAACGATAGCCAATCTGCCCGCCAATGGTGCCGCCAGTCGAATTATGGCAACCCTCGGGAGTGACGCCATTGAAATCCCAGCAATTGCGGCTCGTTCCCCAGCCGCCATTGACACCGATATAGTAGCCGGACCAATCGATAATCGGGACTGCGACCGGCAGCGGGGGCGCCTTGATCTTGACGGGCTGCGCGGCGAAGTCCGCGCCGAATGCGGGAGCGGCCGCACTGAGTGCGCCGATGCTTGCGGTCAGAATCAGAAAATTCTTCATTCGAGTGTCGTTCCTTTCGATGCCCCCCGGCGCCGTGCGTTTAACAATATGATCGCGAATTGCTGTAACTGCGGCACAACATGTCTTCGAAAGAAATGGGGCCAATCGCACGCCGCGTCAGATTGTGAAGCGCGCAAATTGCCATGCACTGCCTCGACCGAAATGCTGCGGCCTGACAGTGGTCGCTTGGCGCAGGTCCTTCTTTGAATGCGATCCGTTCGTGATGGCCTGTGATGCGACAAAATGCTGCGAGGTGTTTGGCGAGGCCAGTAAAGTGGAACCCAGAGCAAGTCGGCGACGAGGCTGCACAGCCGCGCTATTATTCGCTGGCGCCAGGAAAGGCATACCGTTTTCTCTCCTGATCTTGGGCTCGGCGCGAGCTTGCACAACTTCAAGGAAGAGCCTTGTCAAGCGCAGCCGCATCGGCTTCTTGACGCCCTTCGATCAAGGTAGAGATTGAGGAACATCGTGCTACACTTGTAGTAGGTCCGGAGCCAAAGCGATCGAGGGCTGTGATCGACCATCACCGCATCGCTCATGACCGTCCTGCCGGAAGGATGAGCCTGAGCGCCCGAGACGCGTCCTCGATCAGCGGTCTTCATTTGCCGAACTCTCTGAACAGCGAGCATGCACGGGGCGGGTTGGCCCAGCCTGGCTTTGGCGCTAGCTAGTTAGCGACAGAAGGAGCGGGTCGCCAGAAGAGCTGCACAGCCAACAGTCGCCCCGAACGTGCTCGTCTTCAGCGGCGCAGAGCATGAGTGGAGGAAGGTCAGCTGGACCACGCTCTGACCCGGTTGTTTTCCTGCCGCATAAGATTCCCAAGAGCCTTAACGAAGCCAAACCCACCTGGCAGTAGAGGTGCAAGCGCCTTATTGCTCGCTCGACGGCGCCAGTTCAGCCCGCAACTTGCGTATCGCCTCGTTTGCAAGAGTCAAAGTATTCCGTTCGCCGTTCCTTATCGAACACTCAAGGAATGTTCGCAACCGGCTATGAAGGACCGTCTTGAGATTATGCGCCAGCAACGGATCCTTCTCGACGAAGCGCCAAGCCTTATCAAATGCGACGCTCACGATAGCATCTCGCACCTGCACTTGCTCGGATAAGAACTGATCCATCTCAACACTCCTCGACGTCCTGATACAAGAAAGTACCTTGCCAAAAGCTAACCGAGGGTCTGTGGCTTGTCCCAGCAAGTAAGACATCAGGGCCGCAGCTCGCTTGCCTATCGAGCCGCTCTCGGCGCTTCAATGAAGTTTATAGATGTTTGTTGAAGTTCCGATGACCGAATGTCGTATTGCCATGCGCGATTCGAATAATCCAAAAACGCTTTAAGCGAGCACGCGTTGTTCGCGCGCTTCGTTGCCGAAGTGCTCTTGTTGCTTGGCATCGGTCAATAGTTGTGGCTCTTCTTACTGCAATCGGAAGATCCGCGCCATGCCAATCACGACTAAACTCGAACATGATGAAAATTGACCGTTCAGCTCCTTTCGCAGTCTCAAGCCAAGAAGCGTTCAAATCGCAATGCTGGTTGTCATGCCGTTTTTGGAATCATGTGGCGTGTTCCGAACGCTGCTTGTTTGCTTTCTGACATGTGCCCGCGGCCCGTCGTCCTGTTGTTCGACCCTGCGCATGGCCTCCTGCTCTCGGTGCGGTTTGCTCCAGGTGAGGCCCACTAGAACGTTAGCCGATCAGGTTGCAAATATCCTGCGGCAGCGAAGTAGTTTGAGGAATCTGCGGGCGTGTAAGTGTCGATGATGCCGTCGATAGCGTCCCAGAGACCGCACGACAGTGCGTTCGGCAGCCTTTCGCAGATTTGCTTTGAGCTTTGCGAAGGCGTTCTCTATCGGGTTGAAGTCGGGGCTGTAGGGCGGAAGATAAAGGAGCGTTGCGCCGGCAGCCTCGATCATCTCGCGGACATGCGGCCCTTTGTGGCTGGAGAGGTTGTCCATGATCACGATGGCATCGGTTGGAAGCTCGGGGACGAGCACCTTTTCGACATAGGTCTCGAAGGCATCGCGGTTGATGGGACCATCGAGCACCCAAGGTGCGATGATGCCGCGTGTGGTTAGAGCGGCTACGCAGGTTGTTGTTTTCCAATGTCCATGAGGAACGCTGGCCCGCAGCCGTTCGCCGCGCTGGCAACGGCCATGTGTTCGCGCCATGTTGGTCGATGCCCAGGTCTCATCAATGAAGACGAGCCGGTTCCGATCGAGCTTGTCCTGGCTCTCACGCCAGGCCTCGCGCCGCGTCAAGACATCCGGGCGATCCTGCTTTGTGGCATGGGCGGTCTTTTTTTACGCGTGATCTTGTGGCGCTCGAAGAAGCGGCGGATCGTGCCATAGCCAAAGGATAGGCCTTGTTTGCTCAAGCTATCGCGCAATTCCTCGATGGTGATATCGGGCGTGGCCTCGAGCAGAGTCAGGATCGTCGTCTGATGGGCATCGATCAGATGAGACTTGCGATCGCCGCCCTGTGCTCTCGGCTGGGCGTCACCTTGTTCCCGCTCGCGCATTCGCCAGCGGCTCACGCTCGCCGCGCTTTCCCCAAATCGGTCGGCAGCCTGCCGGCCGGAAATGCCCCCTGCAATACAGGCCAGTACACGTTCGCGAAGAATCGCGAAGATCCATCGACAGCGGTTTCGCCATGCCCGCCGGCCTCCCGTCCGGCCAGCAGCTTGAATCATGAAACCGCTGATTTGTGAATCCCCAGCGACTCAGTCCGATGGGCTAACGCTCTAGAGAAGAGGAGCGAAATGCCGCGGCAGTTGCGATGCTCTCCTACCGCCCGGCAAAGGAATGTGGGGTGCCGTTCGTTGCGGGTTTGTAGGAGACAATGCCGCAACGAGGGCCGAACGCATTGAGGAATCACAAGGCGGCGATAGCCGTGCGAATGTCTCGCACGCATGTGTTGGGTTGCGCTTCCCCGCTACCAGCCCTTGAAGTGGGCCGCAGGCGTATAAGACACCATAGCTATCAGGAGCTCGAGGAACAGCAAGGTCTAGCTGGATTGAATGTAGCTGTGTCATCTCCGGCGCGAGGTGGTTTAATAGGGCGCGCCTGATTTCGAACATGGTAGCGAGCAGTTGCGATATGGAAAGCCAGCGGAAGCGGCGCGCTTACGGGACGGTGAGCCCATAAACCCCAAGCCTTCGATCCCTGATGCGTACGGCCGTAGCACGACTGTCAGCCCAGCGATGAACGTTCGATAAACGCGCCCTCAACCGCCAGAAAAAGCCAAATGAAATCTCAGCCCGCTGCTGCACGTGACAGAATTAGTTTGGCGATCTTCAATTGGTTGGCGGGAGTTCGCAGAACTGCCGGTAATGCCGCCACTGCCTGATCGAGAAGACGTCCCAAAACCTGAAGGTCTTCGGGGTTGTAAACGCCACGGTCTCGCGACAGTCGCGCTGTTCGCCGGTCGCCGGCGCGGTCAGCGGTTCTCGTGTCGCCGAGGTGGCCGAGCTCCAGTTCCGCCGTAATCATTTGGTTTGTGAGTGCGTTAAGCAGTCGGATCGCTTCGAGCTCGTTGCCTTCTTCGCTTATGAGGGCGGCCACGATGTTGAGTTGCAGGTCGATGCGATCCTCGAGGTCCTGTATGCGTGAATTGGAAGGGTCAAGTTCCACGGTGTTGCTCCAGAGTAGTTAAATGCAGGGCAGGCTGAGTAACGGTTGTGTCGTGCTTCCCCGTTCGCGACATGGCTGACGCGACGCTAGAATGAATGGCTGCTGCACCAGGCAAGGTGCGCACGCACGGTCGCCGAGGAGAGAGGGTGGCAGGCATGTGCCGCGAAAGGATCGCAAAGCCGGAATCGAGGGTATAGAGCGCTGCGAACAGCGTTGTAGATGACCCGTCATTTGATTGGACCGTCGAGCCGGTCGAGCGCGTCGGGCAATGGCCGTGACTCCAGCCAGCGGGGACGCCGCTGATGACGGCAAGTCGAGAAGCGGCCGCCCGAACTGCTGCGGGATTTCTTGCCGCGTGGCATAGCGATCGAGACGTAACCAGAGGGCTCGCGAGGCAGAATGCCATACGGAGCGCTTGGCGCTGGAGGAAGCTGTTGCTGAAGATGCGCCGTTAGCTGGCCCAGAACTGGACTCCTCATCATGCCAGACAATAATGGCCCAGTCCCTGCCAGGCAACCCAGAACCAACATCCGCTACATACATCTGCGGTTCCTCTCTGCAATCGTTGACTGGAGATGCCTGGCACGCTGAGCGTGCGGATAGGCTCCTGGAAGCTGTGCGCGCTGAGATCCAAGACCGGCAGATCGCGCACGTCCACCACTCGGTCCGATGGTGATGCAAGGATTGCTGACAAGGCATAACCGCGTCTTGATTTGTTCCAAGAGCGGCGACGCGTAGAATGAGATGGGGGGCGTCAGTCTGTAGGAAGCGGGTGTGGGCGCCGCCCGCCGACGAAAGCTGAGCACGCGAGCGGAGTGAGAATCCACGATCACACGACGTACCGGGGGCGGACAGTAAGATCGCGAGACTGGTCTCATCGCACGGATCGACATCCGTGCCTCGTCCTGGCCGGAGGATATGTGTCTTGCACTTAAGGTAGTTAGATAGCTGACTGTATTGCTTTGCTTGGAGGTCGCGACAGCGGCGGATTGTCGACGCTGCCCGCCTGGTCGGGGCGACAAGTCCAGCCCGCACCGTTGCAGAGGGCAGTTCGCCTGCCCGAGTTCTATGCAGCGCACGCATTTACCCTGGCCAAACAGTGTGCGTGAGAGCCGATCTTTTTGGAGGCTTTTGGTATGATGGCAAAGGGGGAGGCGACAACGCGATAGATTGCGCGCCAGACGTTGCGATTGGCCATCCGACCGCGTTTGCGCCGCACGTGCGTCGATTTCAAAGATTGAGCGGTGTCGTTGGGGATGCAGCCACGAGAAGCTTGAATTGGCCCGCGACTATGCTGAAAGCAAAAGGGATTCATTGTCACACGACATTCGTGAAATGTGCTTTCCGGAAACCGGCGAACGACTTATGGGTATTCGGCAGAAATTAGTAAAATTGAAAGTGTCGATGGGATGCATCCAGCTCGTGGATAGCGAACGCGAGTAATCTCATCGCCTACATCGAAAGCGCGTTAATTAGTTGTTTCCCGCCATCGCCGGTTACCTGCGAGCCAGATCAGCTCGGCACGGCTACTATTTGTCTATCATCGGCCGTAGCGTCTCCTTCAGGTCGACATCGGGTAGCTCTGCGAGCGCTCCAACGAACGCGAAAAACGCTCCAAAAGCGGCAAGTATAAGAGAGCTTGCGAGTATCGCTGCTCCAACGTCCTGAGGGCGTCTCATCATCCGTGTCACTTTGGGCTTGGGGAGGCGGCGTTGATGCCAATCAGTTCTGCTCGACAGTTTCAACATGACCGTGGCGCCAGCGGTAAACGAGAAAACCAGGAGCCGCATCGTCTCCCTTTGTATCGAACCAGACTGGGCCAATCACGGTATCGATCGGCCGTGAACGAAGTGCACTGGCGACGCGCAGCATTGAAGGAGCCGGTCCGGTTCACCGCCTCTGCCCATGCTTGCACGGCTGCATAGGCGTAAAGCGTGTAGCCTTCAGCGGACAGGTTGGAAGCTTTGAGTCGGGCTACCACGCCGAGCGCATTGGCATTCCTGGCGGGGCCGGCATGAAGGTAAACAATGTGTCATTTTCAGCGCTGCTGGTAATGGCCCAGAATTCAGAGGTCATCAACGGATCGCTCGCCATGACGATGAGTCCGCTCCTGCTTCTGCTGCCTGGCGTACAAACAATCCGATTTCGGTATGATAGCCGCCGATATAGGCGACGCGCACCCGATTCTTCTTCATTCTTGAGACCAACGCCCTCTAATCCTTTTCACCGGCTACATAGCTTTGCCGAATGACTTGTTCACCGAATCTCTTAAGCTGTGCCTCGAGGCCCTTGCCTGCGGTGCTCTTGTCGTCGAGCACTGCGATCTTGTCGTCAGGGTAGTTCCGGTGAATGTACTCAGCGGCAACGGTGCCCTGTTGGTCGTCGCGGCTGCAGTTCCGAAAGACAGAAGGCCGCGTTCTGTTAGCTGAGGATTTGACGAGCCAGGTGACACCTGAAGGATGGCAGCTTCGGCGTAGATATCGGAGGCCGGGATCGACGAAGAGGAACAAAAATGGCCAACGACCAACCGGACTCGCTCTGTTGTGAGCTTATTCGCGACTGCGACAGCTTGCTTCGCGTCGCAGGCGTCGTCGGCGACACTCAATATCACCCTGGTATCGGGAGGTAGGCCCGAAGCGTTCAACGCCTCGAACGCCGCAGCCGCACCATCGCGCATTTGCGCGCCGAACGCAGCGCTGCTTCCGCTCATTGGGCCAGCCACGGCAATACTGACCTCGGAACCGCGCGCAGCCGAGGCGAGGGCGCAGAAGAGAACCGCTGCCCGCGCAGCAGAAGCGTAACGCCCATTTAACATTGTAGAGCTCCCAATGTTCACCTGAAGTGAACCGCCAGCAGCTGTGATCAGACGTGCCTGCAGGTCGAGGCTGCCTGCCAAGCGAAGCGTGCGTTAGGTCGGCCAGATTGCGACCACGGTAGAGCCTACAATTTGACGTTACGTGCGGTTCAAGCCCCGTTTGAGGGGAGCCTCGATCAAGGCGTCAGGGAGCGCGGATCGGCGAGGCCACGACGATCTGTCCGGTTGAATCCGTAAAACTGTCGGCCCGCATCAGAGTCGCCGATCAACCAAGCGTCGTCGCGCTTTCAGCTTGCCAAGGCCGATCGGCAATCCTATGCGGAGCTGGCCATGAGGACGTCAGTACGGCTGATCCTCCAACCCGCCAAGGGCGAGATCGAGATATTGCATGAGGCAGGGATCCCAACCAGCCAGACTACGGGGGGCGCTTAATCGTGCAAGTACCTTCAGGATCATCGAAACGCGTGAATCGGCGCCGGCGATTTCGCTGATCAGCAGGCGTGCTGCAACTGCGACAGCCTTTGCCCGCTCGCCGCAAGGGTGCTCGCCCCGATCCATACAATCACGCAGGTCGTCGCGGATCCGCCGCCACCGCTCCTCGCGATCTGCAGCTAACTTGCAGGTGCATCGGGACGTCTGACTACGCGTTTCGACCCGCGACATGGCATTCAGGGTGGCAGGCAGCTCATCCACACTTACCTGGATCTCACTGTCGTTGGTCATGTTGCGCAAACGATCTCGCAACAGAGTTGTTCGAGCGACTTGAAGTTCTATCCGCTCTAGATGTTTGCGCAGCAGGTCGGTGAGTGAGGTCGTGCCCTCCATAGCTTTACGGATCTCGATAAGGGAGAAGCCAAGCTCACGTAGCGCCCGAATCTGGTGAACCCGTTGCACGCTTTCGCGGTCGTACATCCGGTGGCCGCCGTCAGTACGCTCTGAGGCTGCTAGGAGCCCCGTGTGTTCATAATGATGCAGCGCGCGTACCGTTACTCCGGTCGCCTCTGCAAGTTCGCCAATGCGCCATCGACGCCTTCGTGGTGTAGCTTTGCTCATGTTGTTCATTTCAAAGCCTACAACCTGACGTCACGTATGATTCAAGCTATTTCAAAGCTCTAGCTGGATCGTCTTCCATTCCAGCGCGAGAGTGGTGACTATCCTTAGAATGGCGGGGGATCAACCCTGAGGGGAAATGTTGATCAACAAGTTCGTCAGGCATGCCAGTTGAGCCTCGCCAGCCGCTGTACGCTCCAGGATGAGTTTGGCGATTGCTGTGCGATTCTCCGGATTTCGCATTGATGGCGGTAACGCCGTGGCCGCGCCATCATAAGGGCTTCCCAGGACGGAAAGCTCTTCCGGATCGAACACCTCGCTGCATTGCTCCAACGTTCAGCTCCTTGTTTGTCATTGCGTCAGGGCAGCGCACGTCGTCAAGACGTTTGGCCGCGGTAGGGCCAAAAGAAGTCAGACCGGCGGCGCAGAGCGACGAAGATGCGATGTACTCCAGGGTGATGCGACAGGGCAACACGCGGCGCGATGCTTGCTTCGACAGGGCGAGAGATCGTGGTCATATGCATGAGCGATGACCACCACGCTCACTGTGCGTGGTGGTACAGCTCAGAAGAAGAGGAATCGTCTCCGCTCATTGGGAGCCGCTACTCATTCTGAGAGTTGACGACGACAGCCCCGTGCCGATCCTGCTGTATCGAGGCAGGTGCGCCCGGAGGCCGGGTTGCAACGTAAAGGCCTGGCTTGGCAGCGAGCGCGTCGCTCCGTCCCTGTCTGTAAGAGGGCCAACAGTCTGAGCCGCCGCTCGCACGACGAGCCTGATGCCAACGTGCGAAAGAGCTACACAACGTCGTCATGATAGCCGTCCGCTGCTAGGATCACTATCCAGCGACGATGAGTTCGAGCGAGGCGGGCCTCAATTGCGTGCTTTGAGATATGTGTTGGGATACGAGGTTCGCAGACTTTGCAAACGTCCTTACGGCTACGGCGAGACAGATCGTGCGAAATATCCGGCAGCATCCGCTCGTTCCGAAGTGCAGATGATGGAGGGCTCTTGTGCAGTTGCCATGCGGGAAGCCTCCTGCAACAATATCCCTCGCATCCAGATGCTTTCCGGGTCGCTGTTGTGAAGCACGGGCCATTGGACCGCCTCGGTGAAGGCGGGGAATGGCTGCGGAAGCTCGGCAATCCGAAGGGGCATCGTTCTTTGGAAATGCTTTACGAGCCTTAATGGCATCGTCCCTATGCGGTTCGTGCCTACCAGAAGGGGCGGGATCATGCTGAAGCTCTGCACGAGAATGTCGATGCGCCGATTGAGGCCGAGATCGAGTAAAAAGGATTCCTCGACCGGGATCTTGCGCGCACCTCCGAGCTTAACCGCAACGTGGCCCATCGACATATACCGATCGAATGTAAGCCGCCGTAGTAGTTGGCTGTTCGTGCAGCAGCCTATGCAGACGAGTCTCTCCTCGAACAGGGCCGCCCTGGGGTGCGCGCTGGACATGAATAATTCCGGCAGGATAACAAAATCGACTTCGCCGCGGCGGAGAAGCTCATCGTGCTGATCTGTGAGCGGCACCAGTTCGAAGCTGACACCGGGTGCTTCTCGCGCGACGCGCTCCACGACATTTCGGAAGAATACGACTGTTATAAAATCGGAAAGGCCGATCCTGAATCGCCGATTCGATCGAGCCGGGTCAAACACGTCCCTCGCGATAATGGAGAGCTCAATGTGCATTAGAGCCTCGCGGACAGGAGCTGCGAGTCCTTCCGCGCATGAGGTCGGGACAAGTTCCCGCCCTCTCATCGCAAACAGATCATCACGGAAATAGGTGCGCAGCCGGGCAACGGCTGCGCTCATGGCCGGCTGACTAAGGTTAATCTTGCGTGCCGCTGCGGTGAGGTTGCGCTCAGTCATTAGAGCATCCAGCGCGACGAGAAGATTTAGATCCAGACCGTTGAAACGCATGTCTTCTTATCCAGCACAAACCATCCTTGCGGTGCATACAACGAGCGGCGACGGCTCGTCTGAAGCGGTCTTATTGCGTCGCCGGAATGGACGTCGGTTCCATCGTGCGATCGCGAGAAGACGCTCGCTGGATGATCGCAAGAATGGCGAGCAAGGCGGTAGGCCGACCACCAGCGGCCGGAAACCGTCAGGAGTCCCGAAGCTGATCGGTCTCGCTGCTTCCGGCGATCCACGCAACAGGACCCGGTCAGTTCGTTAATCGCAGATCAGTGTCCGGCCGACGCCGTGAGTTCGCCAAAGCGCCCTGTCGACGGGATGCGTAGTGCAGCGTTAGTCACGGCGGCCAGCCTACAACCTGACGCAGTGTGGGGTTCAAGCGATTTTATTGGGCAAGCCAAACATTATTGTTCTGGAAGAAGCGTGCGCGATATTGCTGGGCTTCACCTGTTTGCAGTGCAGGCGCATCAAACCACACCTGCGAGGTCACCACGCTCACCACCCGGCAAGTCTTATCGCAGCCTCCCTGTGGCCTCTAGCAGCTTCGCCCCCGAGACGTTGAAGTGATTAAGCTGCCGAGCACATCGAAGGATTTAATAGCGTATTTGGAACGTGCCGAGAGCGGCTTATGGTGAGCCTAGCAGCGCCTGCGAGTTGGAGGCTCCTGAAGCCCAGATGCCATGTTGGATGCCTCCTCCAGCAATATCCGCCTCATCCAAATGCTCGCCGGGTCGGTATTGTGGAACGCAGGCCACTGCACAGCCTCGGTGAATGTTGGCAGGGGGAGCGGTGGTTGGACGATCCGCAGCGGCATCCGCTTTTCAAAGTGTCTGGCGAGCCGTAATGGCATCGTGCCGATACGGCCCGTGTCTAACAATATCGGCGGAATCAGGCTAAAGCCCTGCACAACGACCTCAATGCGTCTCTTGAGGCCGTGCTCAAGCAAAAACCATTCTTCTAGGTTTGGTCTCAGCGCCCGTCCGAACTTGGCCGCAACGTGCCCCATCGAAATGTATTTCTCGAACGTAAGCTGCCGCGATAGCTGCTTGTTCGCGCGGCATCCCACGCACACGAGGGTCTCGTCGAACAGCGTCGCCTTAGGGTGCGCGCTCGACATGAACAATTCCGGCAGAATGAGAAAGTCGACCTCGCCCCGGCGGAGCAGCTCATCGGGTTCATCGGAAAATGGCAGCAATTCGAAGCGTACCGCGGGGGCTTCGTGTGCAATACGGTCCACGATTCTCCGAAAAAAGACGATTGTCATGAAATCGGAGAGAATGACCCTGAAGCGTCGGCTCGAGTGAGTCGGGTCGAACGCGTCCCGTGATATGATCGAGAGTTGGATGTGCAGCAGGGCCTCGCGAACCGGACCTGCAAGCGCCTCCGCGCCAGGTGTCGGGACGAGCTCGCGACCTCTCATGGTAAATAGTTCATCGCGGAAATAGGTGCGCAGCCGCGCGATCGCAGCGCTCATAGCGGGCTGGCTCAGGTTAATTTTGCGCGCCGCCGCTGTGAGGTTGCGCTCCGTCATCAGAGCATCGAGCGCAACGAGAAGATTTAGATCGAGTCCCTTGAACCGCATGTTGTGAGTCTATCCATCGTGTGGATGTGTTCTATCGAAACAATCGATTTTACCAAATCGCGGGATGTTGGATAGCAAACATCAGTTTGGAAAAGTAATCATGGCATACCACGATGGCTGTTGGTCGTTCACGCGGGCTCAGAGAAAAACTCCTGGAGGTGCGAGCACCCGCCGCATCGGTTTCGCGGGCTGCGATGGGCGCGCCGTGCGAGCCGCATCGCTTCTTCTCGGTTGCGAAGCGCGCTCGATCGGACGCCAAGCGGGTCCCGATAAACGTTGGTATGCGTACTCCATCCGTTTCCATATTGGAGGTTTACCCACGTACACTTGAGGGCGCGTTCAGCCTCATTCTAGTGTCGCGGAATAGCGGCAGGTGCAGATTGCGCATGCCAAGTATTCCCGGCGACTGTCCAAACGGCTCGCCTGTCCACCGCATTCAGGGCGAGTCGAAGATGCATAAGAACCAGTTTGATCTAATGCCACTCCGATGCGCCCTCGAAGCGGCCCCGCGCATCGATGGCATGCCCTCAGACGTCAACACGTCGACAGCGATGCTGGACGAGGCGGAAAAGCTCCATGGTGCAGACAGGTTCTGGATGGTCCAATCGCCTCGTCGGCATCTTCCCGCATATCTCGCGCGGGGCATTGGCCGGGATGACGAGCGCGAACCATGCGATCGCTTCGTCGCGAGCGAAGGCGCACGGCACGGTGCAGGCGAGGGTGCTGAGCTCCTACGACGCATGGCAGCGCATTTCAGTATTGATCAGCGGTTCGGCGAGTAGCGACATCACGTGACCATCTCCGCTCTTAATTCCACTGGCGCAAGGAAGCCCGCCATGAACATCGCCGTATGCCGGACTGCGGAAGCTCCTTCTGCGCGCGCCCAAGTGAAGTGGAGCCGTCGCTGGGAAAACGAACTGCAGCTCGCCGATCATGCCGAGCTCGCCGAGTTCTTCCGCAAGAGTTACGGGCCGACCGGTGCGTTCAATGCGCAGCCATTTGAGGGCAACCGAAGTTGGGCCGGTGCAAGACCTGAGTTCCGCGTAATTGGTTACGACGCCCGCGGGGTAGCTGCTCACCTCGGGTTACTACGCCGCTTCATCAAGATTGGTGGGGTCGATCTCCTCGTGGCCGAACTGGGGTTATATGCGGTGCGTCCGGATCTTGAAGGGCTGGGAATCAGCCACGCGATGCGCGTGATGTATCCCATACTGCAGGAGGTTGGGGTTCCGTTCGGCTTTGGTACGGTTCGGCCTGCGCTAGAGAAACATATGACCCGACTGGTCGAAAGGCAGGGGCTCGCCACCCTCCTGTCTGGCATTCGCGTCCGCTCCACGCATCCGGATGTCTATCCCAATTTGTCGCCGATCCGGATCGAAGACGTGATCGTGGTGGTTTTCCCGGTTGGACGCTCGATGAGCGAGTGGCCGGCCGGGACGATCATCGATCGGAACGGGCCTGAGCTGTGAACGAGCTTTTCCCCCTATCTGCTGTCCGATGCGACTACGCTGACGTGAGCGGAAGTCGCCCTGTCTATTTGACCTTTGACGATGGGCCAAATCCATTTTGCACGCCAGAGGTGCTCGATGTGCTGGCGCAACATCAGGTTCCGGCGACGTTCTTCGTGATCGGCACGTATGCGGCCGACCAACCTGAACTCATTCGACGAATGATCGCGGAAGGACACGAGGTTGCGAACCACACGATGACGCATCCGGATCTATCCAGATGCGGACCTGCGGAGGTGCACGATGAAGTGTTGACGGCGAGCGAGGCGATCCGTTCGGCGTGCCCGCAGGCCTCGCCCAGGCACATGCGAGCACCTTACGGCATATGGACACAAGAGGTGCTCGCTATGTCAGCGAGCGCTGGTCTCACAGCTCTGCACTGGTCGGTCGATCCGCGAGATTGGTCCCGCCCCGGGGTTGATAGAATTGTGAATTCAGTGCTCGCGAGCGTTCGCCCGGGTGCAATTGTGCTCCTGCACGACGGATATCCTCCTGATGAGGAGAGGCTGTGCACTGATGCTACGCAGCGTGATCAGACCACGATGGCGCTGTCATATCTGATTCCGGCATTGCAACGGCGCGGGTTTGTAATTCGTCCGCTCCCTCAACTTCACTGAACAAAAACTGGCACCCTATGGACCTGCTCGCTACAACCAGTGCTGTCGCCGTTTCGTGTTATGCACTGCTCTCCACTATCTACAAGAGCGCGCAAGCGCTTTATGCCCAACCGGCGAATAACTCATCGCTGCAGGACAACCTGGGACAATCGGACGGGGTCCTTCCCAGTGTAGACGTCATCGTGCCGTGCTTCAACGAGGATCCAAACACGCTCGCCGAATGTCTGGAGTCGCTTGCGAGTCAAGACTACGCGGGAAAGTTACAGGTCTATGTGGTCGACGACGGATCTGCAAATCGCGACGTTGTCGCGCCTGTACACAAAATCTATGCGAACGATCCGAGATTCAGCATCATCTTGCTGGCAAACAACGTTGGAAAGCGCAAGGCGCAGATCGCTGCAATACGCAGCTCATCCGGGGACCTGGTGCTCAACGTCGACTCGGATACGATACTTGCTGCTGACGTTGTCACGAAGCTTGTAGTGAAGATGCATGACCCAGAAATCGGTGCGGCCATGGGTCAGTTGATAGCGAGCAATCGCAGCGAAACCTGGCTGACCAGGCTGATCGATATGGAATACTGGTTGGCGTGCAACGAAGAGCGTGCGGCACAGGCTCGTTTCGGTGCCGTCATGTGCTGCTGCGGCCCTTGTGCGATGTATCGTCGCTCCGCGCTCGCTTTGCTGCTTGATCAATACGAAGCGCAATTCTTTCGCGGGAAGCCGAGCGATTTCGGCGAGGATCGCCATCTAACGATCCTCATGCTCAAGGCGGGGTTTCGAACCGAATATGTCCCGGACGCAATCGCAGCAACAGTAGTTCCGGACAGCCTTGCGCCATATCTGCGTCAGCAGCTCCGCTGGGCGCGCAGTACCTTTCGGGACACGTTTCTTGCATTGCGTCTGCTGCCGGAGCTCGATGGCTATCTGACGCTAGACGTTATCGGGCAAAATCTCGGCCCGTTGCTTCTCGCCCTTTCATCACTGGCTGCGTTCGCGCAGCTTGTAATCGGCGGCTCGGTACCCTGGTGGACGGGATTGACGATTGTAGCAATGACGATGGTCCGGTGCAGTGTTGCAGCCCTTCGTGCTCGCGAAGTGCGGTTTCTCGGCTTCTCGCTCCACACACCGATCAATATCTTCCTCTTACTTCCTTTGAAGGCCTATGCACTTTGCACATTGAGCAACAGCGATTGGCTATCGCGCAAGGTCGCCAACGTGCCGACCGAAGGGGAAAAACAGTGTGTCATCCTGCACCCGAACGCTGGACGAAGTCCTGCAAGTATAGGGGGAATGTCTGGCACAATTCATAAGGCGGGGCCTTCGCACCCTTCATCGAACCTGGCGGCGACGGAGAGTGTTTGCGCTCGCGATCGTTCGACCGCCTTCAAATAGGTGGTTGCTCATGATCTCGGACAAAAACCATCAGCTATTAGAGCGAGAGTTGGCTGTCGACGATCCATGGCGCCTCGACAGCAGTTCGTTCGAGCAGGAGCGATACGCGCAAATGCTCCGGATGTCGCGTTGCAGTGGAGATCTTGCGTATGCCCTCGAAGTAGGATGTGCAGCCGGTGCATTCACGGACAGGCTGGCGCCGCTTTGCGAGCGACTCACGGTGGTCGATGTCATGCCGCAGGCGATCGAGCGAGCGCGACTACGGACCAGGAAGTGGTCACATATCACGTGGGTGACCTGCGACATTCAACGGTTCTCGACCACTGAGCAGTTCGATTTGATTGTCGTGGCCGAAGTTCTCTACTACCTCAAGGACATTGTCGAGATGCATGCGGCTATCCGCAACCTTGTGAGTATGCTTGCACCAAATGGAGCTCTGATTTTCGGGTCCGCACGTGATGCCACGTGTCAACGCTGGGGTCATGCAGCTGGTGCCGAGACGGTGATCGGTCTCTTTAACGAGAGTCTATCGGAGGTCGAGCGTCTGCACTGCCACACCGGGTCGGTCAACGAAGACTGCTTGATCGTCCGGTTCCGGAAGCAGGGTCACCCGTCAGAACAATCAAACGTCAGTCACTAGGCAGGAGTTCGTATGCGCATCTGCGGCATCAAGTTAACACATGACGGCGCAATTGCTGTCGTCGAGGACGGGCGGCTTCTCTTTTGCACCGAGCAAGAGAAGCGCGGCAACAGTCCACGCTATCAATCCGTCGAGAATCTCGATGCAGTCGTGCTCGCATTGGCGGAGCATGGCCTGGATCCGCGAGATATCGATCAGTTCGTCATTGACGGCTGGGATGGTGAGATCGAGTCGCATTTCCAGGTCCTCAGTGGAGCTGTGCCGATCGCGCTGAAAGGGGCGCCATACGTCGAGCGCCATGCTGAGGGGCTTCTTGATTCCGTCGACGGCTTTGGCCTGATCCTCGGCGGCAAGGTGTTTCCATATAAGAGCTACCCGCACGTCACGGGCCACGTCGCGTCAGCATATAGCACCAGTCCCTTTGCCAGCGCGGGAGAACCGGCGTTCTGTCTGGTATGGGACGGCTGCATCTTTCCACGTCTTTACTATGTCGAACCTCGGGGGGCGCGGCTCATTGGATCCCTGTTTCCGATGATCGGCCACGCCTATGCTGCCGCGGGCCTTCACTTCGGGCCTTACAGGCAGCCGAACCGCTCCAGTTGGGATTTGGGCATCGCCGGCAAGCTGATGGCATACATCGCGCTTGGCGCTGTCGACGAAAGCATCGTGGCGGTGTTTCAGGAGCTCTATGAAAAGCGCTTCGCGGCCGACACCGAGCAGGCTCGTCGCTACCGCGCGGACATAAACAATGCGGAATCGTCTCTCGCAGCTATACACGAGTTCTTTGAGGCAAGCGCATTGCGCCTGACGGCCAAGCGAGCGGAGGACGTTCTTGCGTCGTTTCATGTGTTCCTGGAACGTCTTCTTGTCAGGGAAATCGCGATGGTCCTGCTGCGGCACTCGTCGCTTCCGGGGGCGCGAAATCTATGTGTCGCCGGAGGTTGCGGTCTCAATATCAAGTGGAACAGTGCGCTTCGTATGACGGGACTGTTCGATGATGTCTGGGTGCCGCCGTTTCCGAATGACAGCGGCTCGGCAATCGGCGCTGCTTGCGGTGCGATGGCGGCGCAAAATGGCTTCGGGCCAGTGGAATGGTCAGTCTACAGTGGGCCGGCCCTGCAGGACAGCGAGCTTCCGTCGGACTGGGAGGCCGCGCCGTGCACTCTGCGTGAACTTGCGGCGATTCTCGCCGACAACAAGCCGATCATCTTCCTTTCCGGGCGCGCCGAGCTTGGGCCGCGGGCGTTGGGCGGCAGAAGCATTCTTGCAGCCCCGACCTCCCCAGCAATGAAAGATCATCTCAACGACATTAAGCGTCGCGAGCACTTCCGACCGGTGGCGCCGATTTGTCTGGAGGATCGGGCCCCAGAGATTTTCAACCCAGGTACGCCAGATCCTTACATGCTGTTCGATCACCAGACCCGCGCGGAATGGCGCGACAAGGTCCCCGCTGTCGTCCATCTGGACGGTTCGGCGCGGCTGCAGACAATCTCCCGCAACTCTCCGCACAAAATCGCCGAGCTTCTCGTCGAATTTGAACAACTCACAGGCGTTCCGCTGCTCTGCAATACGAGTGCCAACCTCCACGGACGTGGATTCTTTCCGGATGCTGCCGCGGCCTGCGAGTGGGGACGGGTTGAGCATGTGTGGTGCGACGGCCTGCTCTGGACCAAGACGGTCGTAAGGAAGTCATCATCGGCCGAACGACTTCTGTCAGCCTAAGAGTGAGCATGTCCACCGTAGCAATCGACCTTGCCGGCGTGAAAAAATCATTTGGCGACAAGATCATCGTCAATGATCTGTCGTTCTCGGTCGCGCGGGGAGAATGCTTTGGCCTTCTCGGGCCGAATGGAGCTGGCAAGAGCACGATCGCGCGCATGCTGCTTGGCATGATCTCGCCGGACGGAGGAAAGATTACGGTGCTCAATGAGCCTGTACCTGCACGCGCTCGTGTCGCACGTGTGCGTATCGGCGTGGTGCCGCAATTCGATAATCTTGAACTCGAGTTCACCGTACGAGAGAATCTGCTGGTGTTTGGCCGCTACTTCGGCATGAGCGCTCGCAAGATCGAGGCGGTCGCCCCCTCGCTGCTCGAGTTTGCACGCCTCGAAAGCAAGGCGGACACGCGCGTTGCCGAGCTGTCCGGTGGCATGAAACGGCGGCTGACGCTGGCGCGTGCGCTAATCAATGACCCGCATCTGCTCGTGATGGACGAGCCGACGACTGGTTTGGATCCGCACGCCCGCCACCTGATTTGGGAACGTCTGCGAGTTCTGCTTGCGCGGGGCAAGACGATTCTCTTGACCACTCACTTCATGGAAGAGGCCGAACGCCTGTGCGATCGGCTGTGTGTCCTCGAGGGTGGACGCAAGATCGCCGAGGGCAAGCCAGACGGCCTGATCGATGAGCATATCGGCTGTAACGTGATCGAAATCTATGGGGGTGATCCGCACCAGCTCTGCGAGCTGATTAGGCCGTATGCGCGGCACATCGAAGTGAGTGGAGAGACGCTCTTTTGTTATGCGCCATATCCGGAGCAGGTACGCGTGCAACTGCGCGGGCGAGCGGGCCTTCGTATTCTGCAGCGCCCCCCGAATCTCGAAGACGTGTTTTTGCGGCTGACCGGGCGCGAGATGGAGAAGTGAGCGATGGGTGAAAGTTATGCGGCGGTGATGCCCGCTAACGCGTACAACTGGATCGCGGTATGGCGTCGGAACTTCCTGGCATGGAAGAAAGTCGCACTTGCATCGATTCTCGGTAACCTCGCAGATCCTCTAACCAATCTGTTTGGCCTCGGCTTTGGCCTTGGACTGATCGTGGGGCGCGTTGAGGGGACGTCGTACATCGCGTTCCTGGCGGCAGGCATGGTCGCGACCAGCGCCATGACGTCCGCGACCTTTGAAACCATGTATGCAGCCTTTGCACGCATGGACGCCCAGCGCACCTGGGAAGCAATCCTCTCTACTCAGCTCACGCTTGGCGATATCGTTCTGGGTGAACTGGTGTGGGCGGCCAGTAAGTCCGTTCTGGCCGGAACAGCGATCGGGATCGTCGCTGCCACGCTGGGTTATGCATCATGGTCATCCATTTTGTATGCGATGCCAACAATCGCTCTCACTGGCCTTGTCTTCGCCAGCCTGGCGATGCTCGTCATATCTCTTGCGCCAAGTTACGATTACTTCGTGTTTTACCAGACGCTTGTCCTCACTCCTATGGTGTTTTTGTGTGGCGTGGTCTTTCCGACGAGCCAGCTGCCCGGCTCGTTTCAGCACTTCGCCGGCTTGTTGCCGCTCGCACATTCGGTCGACCTTATTCGCCCAGCGATGCTTGAGCGCGGCGCCGACAGTGCTGCGCTGCACGTCGGTGCGCTCTGCGTTTACGCGGTCTTGCCCTTTTTCGCGTCGACGGCACTATTTCGGCGCCGCCTGCTGCGTTGATGTGAGTTGAGCGAAAACGGAGAATGTCAAATCGATTCAGTGTCACGATGCTTTCTGCGGTAGCTCGGGAGTGACCTGGTCTGTCACAGCAGATGCTGCAATGGCCTTAAGAGGCCGCGATCGTCTACGGCCGCCTATTCGGTCGATCGGTGTCGGACGCCAGCACCGTTATTTCTGAGCGCCTGTCGCTAGGCGCCGTGACGGACTTTGCAAAGTTGTGTTGTGCTGTCTGGCCCGCGCACCCGACGGAGCGTGACTGTACAGATTAAGTAGGTGGGACGGCAGTTGGCCTTGCCGTCATGATCAAATGGAGAACGGGATGTTGTGCCTGGGAGTGAGTGGCGGTCTTGACAGAATCTATGAAAGCTCGCCGGAGTTGCCGAATACATTTCTTCACGATGGGGCTGCGGTTCTTGTGCAGGATGGCCGCGTGATCGCTGCTGTCGAAGAGGAGCGCCTCAACCGCGTCAAGCACTCCAACAAGTTCCCGAGCAATTCGATCCGATACTGCCTTTCTACCGCAGGAGTTGAGCTCGGCGAGATCGACCGTATCGCGTTCTACGCGACTGAAACCTACTGCAATACTATGCTCGAGCGCCTTTCTGTTTCTCAGCCCGTTCCGTTGGACGCCAAACTGTTGCTGCGGCAGCTGCTGGCACGGGAGTTCGGCGCCGAGATCGATCCGTCCCGAGTTTCCTTCGTGAATCACCACGAAGCGCATGCTGTGAGCGCGTTTGCCATGTCCGGGTTCGAGCAAAGTCTCGTTTTTGCGATCGACGGCGGTGGCGATTTTCTCTCCGGCTTATTGGCGGTGGGGTCTGGCACCGAAATTGCGCAACTTGAAAGCTTCCCGGAACATAACTCCCTGGGGCTGTTCTATCTCGAGACGATCCGATATCTCGGCTACGGGTTGTTCGACGAGTACAAAGTGATGGGGCTTGCCCCGTATGGTGATCCCGCTCCCTATCGCGAGCTCTTCGCGCAGTTCTACGAGTTGTTGGACAACGGTGGCTATCGCGTTCACCTGGATCGAATCGGTCCGGCCCTGGTCCGCAACATCGAGGTTCGGCGAAAAGGAATGCCATTCACCCAACAGCATCGAGATGTCAGCGCTTCGCTGCAGGAAGCGCTGGAGCGGATCGTGTTTCACATCCTGCGCCACCATCGTGAAGCGACGGGCATGACACGCTTGTGCCTGGCTGGCGGGGTAGCGCATAATTGCACGCTGAACGGTAAACTGCTTTATTCCGGGCTATTTGACGACATCTTTGTTCAACCCGCGGCGCACGACGCCGGTTGCGCACTCGGCGCTGCATTGATGGTATCGAACGAGCTGGGCAGGCCAGCACCGCGCGAGCGACTGCCGGACGTTTATTGGGGGCCCGATCTCGGGAACGACCAAGCCGTAGAGCATGAGCTCAACGCATGGTCAGGCCACCTCGACATTCAACGAAGTGATGACATAGCGTCCAGTGCGGCAGACTGGATGGCAAATGGCGCTGTAATCGGCTGGGTTCAGGGCCGCTCTGAGTTCGGCCCCCGTGCGCTTGGTAACCGCAGCATTCTTGCGGACCCGCGGCCTGCGGAAAACAAGGACCGCATCAACGCGATGGTCAAGAAGCGTGAGGGCTATCGCCCCTTTGCGCCATCTGTACTGGAGGAGGATGCGAGCGAGTTCTTTGAGCTCCCGGACGGCACGCAGCAGCTCCCCTTCATGAACTTCGTAGTTCGTGTGCGTGAAACCAAGTGTAACGTGCTCGGTGCGATCACGCACGTTGATGGGACCGCTCGACTGCAGACAGTATCGCGCAAGACAAACCCCACCTATTGGGATGTAATTAATGCGTTCAAGAGGCGAACGGGCATCCCGGTTCTTCTAAATACGTCATTTAACAACAATGCCGAGCCGATCGTGGAGTCCGTGTCAGATGCGATCACCACGTTCTTGACGACTGACCTGGACGGACTTGTTGTTGGGCCTTTCCTCGTCAGGAAGCGGCCAGCATCACTGCAGGATTGGAGTGCACTGGGCGTTTCATTGCCGCCGTATGCATCCCTTCATCGTGTTCGCTCCCACACAGCGCCAGATCGTCAGGAAACGGTCTGCGAGATCCGCAAGGGACATTCCGCCCACGATAGTATGCGTATCTCACATGAGCTTTTCGAGATCTTGATGCGGATCGAGGGCGAGGCGTCGCTCGGCTGGCTTCTCGACACAACCATGCTGAGCCAGGCCCAGCGTGAAGATCTCGTGAAGGAATTGCGGCTCGTGTGGGAGCTGCGGGGCGTTCGCCTGCATCCGCCGCGCGCGGCTTGCGGCCACAATGAAGTGAAAAATAGACATAGCCGGGACTCATGAGAATGGCCATGCCTATACCTGCATGTGAGGGGGCCAGGCCATCCGACGCACACGGGGTTATCGGGCATCCGACTGAAATCGGGCACGTGGACGCGACACCGCTGAAGAAAAGACGGAAAGTGTTGAGAGAACGCGGCCCATCAAGGATAGCGCTGTTATGAAGTTCTACCGACGCAGCTCGCCGGCACTGCGATTTCAGACCATGACGTCGGACAAGATGGTACGTGAGATGTCTGCAATGACGTCTCTTGTCCAACCAGGAGCCCGGGAAGAGGCGATGCAGATGCTTAGCGGTTCGAGGAAGGATCGGTTCGTAGTTTCCCGGCGACGTACGGGGTTCGGCGACTGCCTGTGGTCACTGGCCGCTGCCTGGCGTTTTGCAAAGCAGACAGGACGGACGCTAGCCATTGATTGGCGGGGATCTTGTTATCTCGATGAGCCATTCACCAACGCCTTTCCAGTCTTCTTCGAACCGGTTCAAGACATTGCCGGCGTGCGGGTAATCTGCGACGACAGGATCAATCAGTGCTCATTTCCGGGACCATTCTTCCCGACATGGTGGAACAAGCCATCCATCGATTGCGTCTATCGTCCGGACGAGCAGATTTTCCGGGAACGCGACGAACTCGATCAATTGTTGCGAAGTCAGAAAGATAGTGACGCTAACACGGTCGTGTGTGACGCGTGCCTGATGTGGCGCTGCGATCAGGAGGCCGAACGAGAAATCTTTCGGAGCATCAAGCCACGACCTGAAATTCGGGCTCGGATTGATGCTGTCTACCGTGAGCACTTTGAGCCGTACAGCGTAATCGGCATTCATGTCCGGCATGGCAACGGCGAAGATATTATGGGGCATACTCCCTACTGGGCCGACCCGGAGCGCGCCTTGCGACAGGTCTTTGATGCCATTGATAGGGCCCGGGGGTTACCCCACGCAAAACCCGTGAGAGCTTTCCTGTGCACGGACAGCGCGCTCGTCCTTGAGAAAGTTTCGACTAGATTTCCCGATGTGTTCACGATCCCCAAACGGTTTCAGGCGCCTCAGGCCGGCCCATTGCACAACGCCGCGCTAGGAGCCGAGGGCGGCTTTTCCGCCCTGATCGATATGTATCTTCTTGCGCGCTGCGACACCGTGATCCGTTTTCCCCCGACGAGCGCCTTCACGCGCTATGCGCGTCTCCACGCACCACGCGTTATTGAATTCGATTTGAACGATCCGAGCCGCTTGGTCCTGATTGAAGAAACCTCGCAAGAGCTCGTTGCTTCATGAAAGTCGTTGCCCGCTTGATCGATCTGATTGCCGCTCGTTGCATCCAGCAGTGCTGGCACTTTTTTTCGGGGCGGCATTTGTCGCAAAGTAATGCTCTGTCGCACAACTCCACCGAATGCCTCCCGCCGAAGCTCGACGTCGACAACGATGGCCCTAACGTGCTGCCGCCACGTTAAACAGGTGGAACACGTCTTCGCCTTGCGCGGACCGCGAGTGGAAGCTAATCGGTGGTCGGTCGCGGACGAACATATCGAAAGGGTCTCCGTAGAGCCGGTGAGTTCCGTAGTTGCGGTCGGGCACGCGCTGGTGCGGAGCGGCGGTCTCGAGATCCACTATGTTGGGCTGAACATCCAGTAAGCCAGGTCGTGGTCCAGGACCAATCCGGCGAAGTGCCAGTGCCGGACACTGCAGAGCAGAGCGCGATAAAGTCAGCATCAGTTGCCGACAAATCTGACGCACGAAGCTGGTAACGTCAGTTTTCGAGTTGACGCGGCTACTGGCCGCGGGCCGCTATCCTGATCGATCGTTCCTCCAACGAGAGGCGGTGCCCATCGGCTGGCTCCTCGGTTGCGCGATCAGGAAAGAGAGCGCGGCTGCACCCTCGTCTTGACGCAGGCGAGTGTGCTCGTGACATTACGTAGGTAATGCACCATCGTTGTCGCAGAGCACACGCACGGTGTCTTGAACCCACCAAGCATTCCGCGTGCGCGACATTAGGACGCAAAAACGGAGTTGATTTGCGTGCATCGCAGTGGCGCAAATTCTGCTACGCGTGCGCCGACGCAATAGGAGAGGAGGCGGGCGTGGGTCTCGATCTGCCGAATGACGATCTGATCAGAGGTCAGCTGCCCGAAACACACCTGGGTTGCCTCTTTCACGCCGATAATGCCCGTATTCATCGCGGAGAACAGAAGGCGATGTTGCTGACCGGGGCATCGCGCGGAATTGGCCATGCCACTGCCAAGCTGTTTTCGGAGGCGGGCTGGCGCATCATTTCTTGCGCGCGCCAACCGTTCGACAGCAAGCGATGCCCCTGGGAGGCAGGGAACGAGGATCATGTCCAGATCGACCTGAGCAATCATCGAATGCTGCCGCGCGCGATCAGCGAGGTCAAGAAGCGCTTGGCAGGTGCTCCTTTGCACGCGCTGGTGAATAATGCTGGTGTCTCGCCGAAAACGCCCACTGGCGATCGGATGACGTCGTTGACGACTTCAACCGAGACCTGGATGAGCGTGTTCCATCTCAATCTGGTGGCCCCGATCATGCTGGCGCAGGGTTTGTTTGACGAGCTAAGAGCCGCGTCAGGATCGATCGTGAATGTGACTTCGATCGCGGGCTCGCGGGTGCACCCGTTTGCCGGCAGTGCCTATGCGACCTCAAAAGCTGCGCTTGCAAGCCTCACACGCGAAATGGCCCATGATTATGCGCCGCATGGCATTCGCGTGAATGCGATCGCGCCCGGCGAAATCAGGACGGACATGTTATCGCCCGACACAGAAGCGCGTCTCGTGCCAAACATCCCCTTGCGCAGAGTGGGAACCCCGGATGAAGTTGCCAAGGTCATCTTCTTCCTGTGCTCGGATGCGGCGAGCTATGTCACGGGGGCCGAGGTGCCGATCGATGGTGGGCAACATCTGTGAATTGGCCAAGCCTTGGCGCCGCAGTGACTTGAGCTGCAGCAGCGGTACTTATGCTCTCCGCTGACGACGCGCACACATTCCGCAAAAGGAAAAAAGGCACACTGTAAGTTTACCGTCGTGCCATGAAAAGGTGTTACGGTTCTGTGTCATCTCGTCAACACTTGGAACTAGATCGAGAGTGACATGCAAAACGAACCTCGCAAACCCGAACAAGGTGCTACGGAGGATCATCAAGACAACGGAGGCCGCCTCATGCTGGATATCCCTTCCTCACTCGAAAGACCTGCCTCGCAACTTGAGCCGGAGCATAAGCTCTCGGGGGAGCCGTTGCGTGAGAGTGCGTTGGCCGGCATCTTCGAAATATCGAAAATACTCACGGCTCCTTGTCCGCTCGAAGTCACATTGGCAAACGTTGTTGATCTTCTGCAATCGTTTGTGCAGATGCGACACGGCATCGTCTCACTGTTCGACGATGACGGCATGCCGGACATTACAGTGGGCGCCGGCTGGAGCGAAGGCAGCGACGAACGTTACCGGATGCGCCTGCCACGGAAGGCAATCGATCAGATCGTCGCGACAGACAGGCCTCTTGTCGCCGAGGACGTGGCCGCCGAGCCGGCATTCAGCGCTGACGACCGGGAAGTGCTCGGCGCCTCCGATAATATGCCAGTGTCGTTCATCGGGGTTCCGATTCGCATTGGTCCGAAGGTTGTGGGTACTCTGACGATCGACCGTATCCGCGACGATAGGTCAAGCCTCCGCATCGATTACGATGCGCGGCTGCTCGCCATGATCGCCAACCTCGTGGGACAAACAGTGAAGTTAGACCGCGTGTTCGCCTGCGATCGCGAACCACTGGTGGCGGAGAAAGACCGTCTACAAAAGCAGATATTTGACCTCAGGCAGCCCGCTCGAGAGCGCAAGAAGCTACACGTCCATGGGATCATTGGCGACAGCCCGGCGCTGCGCGGGCTGCTCGAGAAGATTGCGGTTGTAGCCAAATCGAAAAGCACGGTTCTGTTGCGTGGCGAATCCGGTACCGGGAAGGAACTCGTAGCCAAGGCCATTCACGAATCGTCGTCCCGCGCCAAGCGGCCGTTCGTTAAGCTGAATTGCGCGGCGCTTCCTGAGACCGTCCTGGAATCGGAATTATTTGGCCATGAGAAAGGTGCCTTTACCGGTGCGTTCAGTTCGCGCAAGGGACGCTTCGAACTTGCTGACAAAGGAACGCTATTTCTTGACGAGATCGGCGAGATTTCAGCTCCGTTCCAAGCGAAGTTGCTGCGCGTCCTGCAAGAGCAGGAGTTCGAGCGCGTCGGCAGCAACCAGACGATTAAGGTCGATGTTCGAGTCATAGCTGCGACCAACAGGAACCTTGAAGAGGCCGTGGCACGGAGTGAGTTCCGCGCGGACCTTTACTATCGCATCAGCGTAGTTCCCTTGCTGTTGCCACCGCTGCGCGAAAGACGCAGTGATATTCCGCTGCTTGCCAGCGAGTTCCTCAGAAAGTTCAACAACGAGAACGGCCGTACGCTGACCTTGGAGGCGAGTGCGATCGATGTACTGATGAAGTGCGGCTTTCCGGGAAATGTCCGCGAACTCGAAAACTGCATCGAGCGGACAGCGACGCTGTGCGCCGGATCATCGATCGTAAGAACTGACTTTGCATGCCACCAGGCCCAGTGCCTTTCCGCGATGCTGTGGAAAAGTACATCGGACGGGAGGTCAGACCAGCCGGCACCCATCCCGCCGGTGCCCGGAAAGTCCATCATTCCGCTAGCTGAAGCGACCCCGCCGGTCCCGTCCGTCGGCAGCGAACTGACCTCACTGGCTCCTCCCGGCACAGTTCTCGTAAGCGGCGCGAAGATGGCCGATCGCGAACGGGTCATTGCGGCCATGGAAAAATCTGGCTGGGTGCAGGCAAAGGCAGCGCGCCTGCTCGGACTAACGCCACGCCAGATCGGCTACGCGCTGAGGAAATACGGAATCGAAATAAAGCGGTTCTGAACGACAAAATCGGCCGGAACCTTTACTATCACAGTTGAGCCAAATAGCTATGTGAGGACGATCTCCGGTGGCCAATCTCATTGCAATCTTAAAGGAACGGGTCCGCCCTCGGCGGCGACTTGGCCACGACCGAAACCGCTCCGCTCGCTTCCGAGACTGCTGTCGCAAGCAAGCTCACCTGGTTCGGTGAGAGATGGATTTGCGCGCCACGACATACAGAGCGTCACCTTCGGTCTGCAAGCGCGAACCGTCAATTGCTCGACATCAGACGAGCTATCACGCGTATTCGTCCATCAAGCCGGACTAGCGGCAATTCTCATTGACCGTCAACCGGTCCGCCGCCCGCTCGTGATTAGCGGCGGTAGTCTGTCGCAAGCCGTCCTGGCGTCACTCGGCTGGCGTGCCCTGCGGAACAGCGCTGTCGCAGCCCCGACTTGTGTCAGCATTCGTTCGTCAGGAAGAGCGGGCTAGAGGGGCGCATTACCCGCTCTAGCCACTGTGATGGCAAGCCGATTTCAAAAGGATGGCGATGGTACAACACTTGCTGTTCTCTTCGCAGCTGTCGCAACTTTTTGGAGCAACTCCGTGCACAATGTCGTTTGCATCAAACAGGTTCCGGACTCGGCGCAGATCCGCGTGCACCCCGTGACCAATACGATCATGCGTCAGGGAGTGCCGACCATCATCAATCCATATGACCTCTTCGCACTCGAGGCCGCGCTGGAGCTTCGCGATCGGTTCGGCGGCGAAATTACCGTGCTTACAATGGGGCCGCCATCGGCGGAAGATTCCTTGCGAAAGGCGCTGACTTATGGCGCCGATCGCGCCGTACTCCTCACCGATCGCTGTTTTGCGGGCTCCGACACCCTGGCCACAACGTATGCACTTGCAACAGCCATCCGAAAAATTGGTAAGGAATACCGCCCGACCAACCTTATCTTCACGGGAAAGCAGACCATCGACGGCGATACCGCGCAGGTTGGGCCCGGCATCGCAAAGCGGCTTGGCGTACTGCAGCTAACCTACGTTGCCAAGGTCAGATCCTTAGATCTCGCCGCCCATACAATTGAAGCGGAACGACGCTCCGAAGGTGGTGTCCAGGTGCTGCACACGAGGCTGCCCTGTCTCATCACCATGCTGGAGGCAACGAATCAGATTCGGCGCGGCGCGATGGCGGATGCCTTGCGTGCCGCGCGTGCCCAAATCGTGAAATGGAGCGCGCACGATGCCGGTGTCGAAGACGTCTCCAAATGCGGCCTCAAGGGCTCGCCGACCGTCGTCAAACGAGTGTTCGCTCCCTCTGCGCGGGCTGAGAAGGCAACGTTGGTTGAGGCCGCCGAGCAACCGGCACAGGCGTTGATAGACGCTATTTTCAAGTATCAACCGAAGCTCGAAACCGATCTTGCGGCACTTGTCCGTGACGCGTGATCTGGAGAGCCCTGGCAACGATAGATCGGAAACGGTCCGAGGATGTACCAAGGGCAAGAGGCACCGTCCAGTGAGAGCGCGCAAGATGTAGTACGCATCTCAGCCCGCGACCTGCGCATTCTGGTCTATGGCGTTCTTCGATCGCTCGCGATCACCTGGGACTGCATGTTCCGTAGACCGATCGATGCCCCGAGTTGGCTGCGATCAGGCGCATCGACTAAGGGCTGCGCATGCGTCCAGACCCCCACTGTGTGGTCGTATTCGACGACTGCTTCGCGCGTAGTTGTTACGAACGAAGACGGAACACGTCAGCGACTGGGATCACCATGCTAGCGCGATGCCGCTTGAACGCCCAAAGTGCTGTCGCGCGGTTCAGGGCGCAAAGCCCACCTATGTGTCGCCTTTTGAGCAATGTTCGCAATTCAACAGCCCTATACCCATTGTGAGTGGCGGCTGGCTCTTCGCTGTTTGGTTTCCGAGGGCCGTGCAAGTCCTGTCAGGTTCAATACACTTGCAATGAGGAGTCGGTCGCGAGCGTTTCGTCAACGCACTCATAACCTTATGGGGCGAGTGCACGGTTTTGGCACGGTGATTGCTGTAAACGTGCAAGAACACAATATGGCGGCGCTCGCAACGCGAAAACTAGCGGCGGTCTCTTTGAGACGCTCGTGCCGCCCAGCAGCCGGCATTTCGCGCAGCTTGCGGCCAAAGGCGTCAAGCGCCAGGTAGATGCGGATTGATCCTTGCAATGTTGTACGTAGGTCATAGCCGTTCGATGAACTGGCAGGAGCAGCAACCGCGAGGGCTTGATTCATCCACGACAGATCGCGAAAGCTGGAAGCGCCCGGGCGACTCGCGCAGTGACGTTAGCTTCCCGATGGCGTGCGCTGGCAAGATCTCACCATGACTCTACAAGCGATTGCTAGCCGTGCCGGGCATTCACGGCATCGGACTGCTCATGGTCCGGAATCCGACTGGATCGCCGCCGCTCAATTTGGTGGACATCGCGTGAGCAGGATTGAGCATGCCGCTGTCTGGTACGTGAACGTCGGCACGAGGAAGTTCGCCTCGATGGTGAACGCGATCATACGACCATCGAACCAACGAAGTTGCAGATCTCCGCGGCGGCCAATAGCCGGTCCGGACACGAAGTGGCTTCGTTCTCTCCTCATCGCCATAGGTCAAATGACATCTCAAGCGTCTCGATTTCCACCGGATCAGCCTCCGCAGATATGCTGCGAGTATTTGACTGAGCAAGCGCGAGCCCTGTTCGGCCCGCACCCGTTCGATGTGGAGATGTCCGAAGACCAGGTCGCTATCCTGATGCCTGAATACCTGGCGATGTCACAGGCGTTCTCGTACCTGCAGGCAGAGTCGCAAAGGGATCTCATATTCGATGCAATGCATCACAATCGAGATCGTGCGAGGGACATTGAACTGACCAGCATGGTCGCAAATTTTAACTGTTGGGATGAGAGGGGTGGTTATCGCCGAGTTCTCCAGGGCGGCAAGGCAGCGCTACCCGATATTCCGGTCATTGAAAACCTCCACTCAAACCTCTTTAGAAAGAATGCTTCGCGACTACTCGGCAGAGCAGTGCGGACCAACTACAGTGCCACGACGAAGCGGTACCTGTATTCTCTCTATGCCGGATTGTCATCGAAAGACCCCCTAGTGGGTTGCGCCTACATGGTCGCTTTTGAGCTACACGCTGCGGACATGATCCAGTCGCGGCGGACCACTTTGGTAAAAACCTTTGAGGCGCGGTCTGACGATCTTGAGAATTTCCGCAGCCATGTCCGCGGAGAAGATCCCGCGGAGAAGTATCACAGAGAAATGACAAGCCGGCTGCTTGGCGAACTTGTCCCGGCAGACCTTAATGGTCGCTTTTTGAATGAATTCGATCGAGCCTATCGGCTCAGCTTACTGTGGTGCCGCGATCTGCTCCGAATCGTCTCACGTGAGGGAGATGGTCACTCGGAGATCGAACACCATGGCCGTTGTCATTGTGGTTCTGTCAAGTTCTGCGTCCGAGCGCCACGAGAGCTTCTGCAGTTCGATGCAATTGCTCAATCTGCCAAATGTCTGGATTTCTGCACTTGCTCGTACCTGGCGATAGGCTCGGCATTAAGTGCGGCGAAGAATTCCTCACTGCGTACCAGTTCAACAAGAACATCGCTCGGCACACGTTTTGCCGGCTTTGTGGTCCAAAGCCATTCTATAGGCCGCAGTCGAACCCTTCCGGATTCAGCCGTAAATATTCGATGCCTGGATAATCGAATGCATAAGAATAAACGAGTTCGATGGCGAGCATTGGGAGCAAGCATTCCGCTATATGCGCCAGGACCCGGTAGCCCTGCCTCGAAGATTGAAGCCCTGGAGTGAACTAGAATGGCGCGCGCAATGAATGATAAATCCCGTCTGCTTTCAGAAGAAGCTCTGACAAAATACCGCATAGAGCTGTTGGTGAAGGGGACGGTCGTGATCGGCCCCCAGATATTGTTCACCCAAGATGACTTGGCCAGGATCGATCAGCTGCAGGCTGAGATTCCCGAAGAAGAAGTGCGGGAAGGAGATGCCGGCGACTCGCACCATGTCTTTGTCAAACGCGTGAGGGTAGACCCGCCCGGCCGCGCTCCTAGCAACGCGAGTGGTGCAGCTCCAGGGCAGATCATGGAACTACTTGAAAGGAAAGACCGCAGAGTCGCGGTAAGAAAGATCTTGGGGGCATCGTCAGATTACGTGATTCGCCGATGCCAAATGCATCGTATGCCACCTGGTTCCTTTGTTGGCATGCATCGGGATGCGGCGAGCGACCCGGATTTCGAGTACTCGGTGATTGTGCAGCTCGCGAGAGACTTCGATGGGGGGGAGTTCGTGGTATATCCAAGCGGATACGAACAGCAGGTATTCCGACCGCCCTTTGGCGCCGTGCTTGTCACCACATGTAGGCTCCGACATGAGGTGAAGCCTGTGCTGACCGGGGAGCGCCGATCGTTGGTCTACTTCTGTTCAAAACGCACCGGCGCGAACCGCCGGGTCGTCGGAAGCCCTACCGGTGGCCTGTGATTGAGGTGGTTGAAATGGCCTTTGAATGAGTTGGGTATCGGGTGAGCTCATCAGAAGATGAGGTTGGTAGCTCGGCCATCTTGTGAAAGAACAGGTTGGGTCTTTGTCGCTGTGGGACATAGACTTTTCTTTTAAAGCCCAACGAAAGGTCGCCGGCTAAAGCCGCTCGGAAGAGTAACTCCGCTGGGTCTCGCAACAGCGCCGTCCAGCTCGCCGCCCGTCTCGGCTCCCGCGTGCAACCGCCCCGCATAGCCCGGCAGCAGAACGGCCATGATTGCGGAGTTGTTTTGGTAGACTTGACACGAGCGCTGATTAGAGGCCGGGGAGGCCGTCTTGCGCGTTGCGCTGCCTTACGCCGTTGGCGCAGGGTAAGCCTCCGAGGAAAGACGCCTTGCGACGGGCTGGCTTGATGGTTGAGAACTGTACGTATGGACAGCCATACGATCAGTGCGCTGAATCGACTGGAAGTGGTGGAGACGGGCCGGCGGCGGCGTTGGTCTGAGGAGGAGAAGGCGCGGATTGTTTTGGAGAGCCTGTCCGAGCCGCGGCTGGTTGCGGCGACAGCGCGGCGATACGGCTTGTCGCGTTCTCTGCTGGTGACTTGGCGAAGAGCCTTCGCGGCGGAGCGGACCAAATCCGAGGCTGGCTTTGTCAGGGCAGTTGTGGCCGAGGATGGGCCTGTGGCGTCGGTGGCGGCTTCATCGGAGAGCGCGACAGCACACTCGACGGAGCGTCGGATTGAGATCGAGCTGGCTGGCGGGCGGCGCGTCATTGTCGATGCGGGCGTCGACGTTGAGGCGCTTCGGCGGCGGCGATCTCGCCCATTGCGCTGGAAGCGGTGCCTCGAATTGACCAGCTGTTCGAGATCGAGCGCGAGATCCATGGGTTGAATGCCGAGGAGCGGCTGCGGGTCCGCCAAGACAGAAGCGCGCCGCTGCTGAGCGATTTTGAGGCTTGGCTACGGGCGGAATCCGCCCGGCTCTCGCGTTCGTCAAACGTGATCAAGCCGATCAATTATCTGCTCAACCGATGGGATGGCTTTGCTCGTTTTGTCCATGACGGAAGGATTTGCC
>NZ_LBKA01000009.1:0-1189 GCF_028128955.1 Bradyrhizobium sp. CCBAU 11386 | reverse complement strand
TTCATAGGCCTGCTCGACGCGTGCGACGTAACCAGCTTCCCGTTCGCGGATCTCCTTGATCCAATAGTCCCGGCCCGGGCCAGCCTTGCCGTAGGCACGGGGAGCCCCAGCCTTCAGAGCCACCTTCCGGAGTTTCATCGCCGTGAACGCTGGCCGCGCGTAAGCGTAGTCCTTCCCGGNGTCCAACCCCAGCTACTCAAGCTGCACCAAATGTGCGGAAGAACCCCTGATTGTCGTGCGCTTCCCACCCAGATTGTCGCGCTATAACTTCGCCCGCTTCCTCCACGATGGCAGGATCTGCTTGACCACGGATGGTGTTGAGAAGTCCTTACCTTCAGTTCGTGGCAACGTTTTTTGGTTTTTCCTTCCAAGCAGCCACCATGCGTTCGTAGGCCTGCTCGACGCGTGCGACGTAACCAGCTTCCCGTTCGCGGATTTCCTTGATCCAATAGTCCCGGCCCGGGCCAGCCTTGCCGTAGGCACGGGGAGCCCCAGCCTTCAGAGCCACCTTCCGGAGTTTCATCGCTGTGAACGCTGGCCGCGCGTAAGCGTAGTCCTTCCCGATCGTCAGGACGTGCCAGATCATGACTGCGAGCTTGCGCGCCGTCGCGACGGCTGCGACCCCGGCCCCGTGCTTTTTCTGCGTGCGGTTGAAGAATGCTCGCAACGGACCCGGCGCCGTCTTGGTTGACCACGCCGCCTCAACCAGCATCTTGCGGGCGTCACGGTTGCCCTGCTTCGAGATCCGGCCATGCCGTGCCGGGTGCTCGCCTGACTGCCGAACCCGCGGTGTCAACCCGAAATAGCTGCTGAGCTTATCCGGCGACGGGAAGCGTGCGATGTCGCCGATGGAGGCCAGTACACTCGATGCGACAACCGAACTCACGCCGGGGTCGTCATCAGCTTGAGAGCCCGTGGATCGTCCAGAGCCTGCTGGGCCACGACCTTGTCGATTTCCGCGAGTTGCTTCGTCACGCGTTCGAGTTCCACGATCAGACGCCGGAGCATTGCACGCTCCTCCGATGGAAGAGGCAGACTGTTCAGCCAATGCTGTCCGCGCTTGCCGAAGAGATAGCCTTTGTAGGGCGGGATGAGGTTAGCATGCAGGATGGCCTTCATGCGTCCTTTAATGNACGATCAGACGCCGGAGCATTGCACGCTCCTCCGATGGAAGAGGCAGACTGTTCAG
>NZ_LBKA01000008.1:123969-130989 GCF_028128955.1 Bradyrhizobium sp. CCBAU 11386 | reverse complement strand
CCTGCTGAACCTCGACAAGCTCGTCGTCGATCGGAAGGCACTGCAAAACCGACTGAGGGGCTGACTCGGCTTATGCCGATGACAGGGGCTCTGGCCGACGCTCCGATCTGGCAATTGGTGATCTTGCCCGCCGAGCCGGTGTATGCGCGCCCCGCCCCGCACGAGGCCAGCCGATTGAGTTCGACTGCCGGCGCCGCAGGCGAAATCAGCCACATCATGACGTGGTTGCCACGCTTCGCAAGCAATAGGTAACGCCGTGAAGCAAGGCCGCCTGCCGCGCGGCAATCAATCAGGATGAGAACGCGCGTTGCCGCGCGTCAGCAAGCAGAATCGAAGACCTCATGCCATGGCGATTCCGCAAAACGTCAAGCCAGCATCAATAGGGTTCCGGCTGAGCGCTTACGAATATCCATGAGAAGGCAAACCATATCCATGCGACGATCTGCAGGCCAAGATTGAGGGCAAAGGCAGTCTTATAAGCGATGGGCGGGATAATGCCCGCCACGGGCGTCCATTGCTCAAGCACTATTCCTGTTGCGGATTGCAGGACAAATGCTCCGCCGATATGGAATACGTTAAGCGCAGCATTGGCGCGCCCAGCAAGTTCTTTCGGGAAGTAGGCGGCCAGGATTGCATTCAGCACGGTAGCTGCGCCGACACGGCCGCGGTGCCCCACAGCACGTATGATGACATCGGGCATCGGAAGATGATCGCGAACTGGATCGCGATAAATAGAAGGCCGACAATTGCAAGCAGCGCCTCGGTTCCAATTCCATAACGACGAAGCCGGTCGGGCAGAACACCCAACAAAAACGCTTTCAGGCTGAGTGCGGCGGCCATGACGAATAATTGCTGCACCACCGCTGCGCGATCGAGACCGTCGACGTCGGCAAGCCACTGCGCCGCCCAAAGGCCATGCAGCGCCCAAGCCGTACCGACGGAAGTCGCCGACAACGGCGCCAGACGCCAGAAATGCGAATCCGTGTAGCCATTCTGGTCGACAGCGCGCCAGAGCCAATGTTGTTCGCGCGCGATCGAGCGAACGACTTCGTCCAGATGCCATTTGTCACCGCGAGCGGGAGCGCGCTGGCGGATCCGATCGGAGAACGCCTTGCCGAATTTCCCTCCTCACTGGCGCACGGTTTCATAGGTCACGCCAATGCCACGCGCCGCCAGCATTTCCTCGACCATGCGCAAGCTTAAGGGAAACCGGAACTACAACCGCACGGCATAGCTGATCACTTCCGGTGGAAGCGATGGCGACGATAAAGAGGGTCCCGGGCGGTCGGCAAGCCCGTCGTCTACCCCCTCGGCCGCTCCAATTCGTTAACTTGACGGTACCCTGACGGCCAAGCGGTTGATGGCCACGCCGGTTCTTGCATCCTCTCACGCGACATCTCCTCGCTCAGCCAAGCCAAAGCTCCCTCGCCGGGGGGCTGGCACTGAGGCAAGCTCCTGCGGCGAGCCAAGCTGCCGAGCGCCCTGGCGATGACCCGGTACGGGCCCGGCAAACAGCGGGGGAAGTCAAGCGCCGGGACCCAAGCATTGTCACGCAACTCGAAACGAGCCGGCCTACCCTGCGCCGCCGCTGAGATAGGCGTGCAGCGCGCCCAGGCAAGCTTCCGCGCTTTTGAGATCCCCCCGGTACTTCGGAGCGATCGTGAGATCGGCAAGCTGATAGACAGGATTGCGCACGCGCATCAGGTCAGTGATCGTCTGGTCTCGGTCGGCGGTTTGCATCTTCGGACGCTTGGTGTCATGCCTCAGGTTCCGCCTGATCACGTCCTCGCTGGTATTGAGCCAGATCGAGACCGCTTTCTTGCCGACATGATCCCGGACTTCCTCGATCATGAACGCTCCACCACCGGTTGCGAGCACCGCTGGCCCTTGTTCGAGCAAGTCCCTGATCACATTCACCTCAAGATTCCTGAAATGCGCCTCGCCATCCTCGGCGAAAATCTTGGTTATGGACTTGCCGGTCTTCGCCTCGATCACTTTATCGGTGTCGACGAACCTCAGCCCCAGTCGCCTGGCGAGTGCAGGGCCAAGACCGGATTTCCCGGCCCCCATCATGCCGACGAGCACGATCGGCCGCTCGCCCAGGGCGCCAACAATCTCTTTTGCCATCGGGGAGCGCGCCGTGCGTCTCGGCGGGGCCACGTGCAACCGACGAGCTAGGCTGGCACCAACTGTACTATCCGCGTCGGCTTCCCAGTGGGGGATCTCTATGGCCCCCTCGGGGATGACAACCTTGTTGCAGGCCTGTCGCACGCGCTCCAAGAGTTGCTCGGCTCTGAACTGATCCAGAGGTTCTCGGCTCGCTCGCTGCAGCTCCTTGTACGTGTCATGATTGTCGATCTTGGCCTTGTAGCTGTCTGCAGTGTGGAACTCCACCTCGAAGCGGTAGCCCCCCGGCGTGGCGAGTACAGTCTTGATGCCGACGAAGGTCGGCGATCGCGTCCTGAACCAGTTGATCGTGCTGACCTCGGCATAGCCGCTCTCCTCAAAGAGGAGAATGGCTTTCTTGAAGGCACGTGCAAATTCCCTATCTGGGAGTTCGAAGACGTGGCGTACCGCGTTGCGGATCAGCTGGGCGCCGGCCTCAATCGGTGCCTGCATTCCGACGAGCTGGTCGGTCATCGAGTCTATCGATCTCAAGGCCCAACGGGAGTGGGGCATCTTCACTTCGAAGTCGGCTCTCCTGAGGGTTTCGGCAACCGAGTTTGCCATTAGGGTGATATCCTTTTCTTCGGCTTGAGCGCGGGTTGCCTCCATTTGGGCGCGCTGTGCAGCCTGCTCGCGGGTCAATGTGATTGTCGTGGCGGAATCATCGGCAGCAAGACCTCGGCCCTTGGATTCAGGCAGAATGCCTCGCTCGGCAGCAAGTTTGATCGAGGCTTGCATGACTGAAGCCGCCAGCGTCGGATTGTCCTTGAGATCCTCCAGCGTCGCATCGACATCGAGCAGACCCTGGTTGAGGGTAGCCGCCATGCTCTTGGTGTAAGGCACCGATTTCAACCCCGGTGTCTGTTGCAGCAGGCGCTGAAGGTGCCCACTTTTGAGCATAAAGATGTAGGCGCCAGTGTCGGATTTATAGGCGTCAGTTCCGACCTTGATGCCGAGGCTCAGGAGATTGTTTGTACTTTGCACGAGATCGTGCAGATTGTAGCCATCCGGTCGCGGGTCGATGCGTGCAGGGTAACGGTCGACGAGAAGCTGGACGCGGTCGCGTGGCTGAGCCGTTGCCGGGTAGGTCTCCGCCAGCTCCGGGAACAGCTCACAGAGCCGTGGGCTCATTGCGATCTGTGCCTCACTTATGCTGGCGCCTGCTTCGGGCAGGAGTTGTTCGGGCAGGATTTGCTCATCCAGCCTCGCGGACCACGCGTCGAGCTCGGTGAGGAGCAAGTCGGCCATCTCGCGCGCGACCGGATGGTCTGCCAGCTCAATCTCGTGCCGCGCCTTCTCGAGCGTGTCCTGGACGTTCTGAGCGCTAACCTGCTCCTGCTCCAACAGGCGTCGGATGTCTTGCTTGAGCTCGTGGTGAATGCCTTCGTACGTGCCGAAGATAGCACGCTCGGCAAACCACTGTCGGGCTTCATCGGATTGAGCCAGAAAGCCTCGCTGCAGGCCGGTATAGATTTCCAGAACATTCCGCGTAACGGCGAGGATCTGGCTGGCGCGACCGAACTTGTAGCGACCGTCCTCAATCGCCGGAGTGTGCGACTTCGGCGGCTTGAGCGATCCCAATCCGCGAACTTGCTCCTCTTGATCGAATTGCCTTACATGCTCGTAAAGCTGCGGCCGGTCGCCGATAATGACGAGGCTATCCCCATCGAAATCGCCATCAAGCTTCTTCTGTTCACTGGGCGGCACGGCAACCACCGACCCCGGAGCAAACAACTCGGTCGACTGAAGGATGCCGACGCAGTCGACCGGCGTGTCCATTTTTGCGCGGTCCTTGCCGTTGATCCAGCTCGAATGGCACTTGACGTCCTCGGCAGACATCACCAGCCCCCGGTCGGCGAAGTCGGCTGGCCACATCTCATCGGGCACCACGACCAGAAGCCCTTTGGCAAAGAAAGTCGGATCGTGGGCTGCTAACTCCTCCCCCGACTTCTGGGCGACATTGAAACTGTATTGCATGGTCACGCACTGATCGAGAAACGACGCAGTCGGGTCTCCATCAGCGGCCGACCTGACCTGATCGGGGGCGAACGGGCGAAGATTGGGCTTGTCATAAGGGGATCGCCCGATCAGCACGCCACCACCTCTCAACGTCTCACTCTTGAGCGTCGGCAGATGGAGGCAGCCGTCAGCGGACGGGATGGCCACTGCGCCCGGACCATTGATGTTTGCGGCCGTCACGGTGCGAAACAGCTCCTCGGATGTCAGCCTTTGCTCTTCCCGGCTATCAAGCCAACTCCTGGCCTTCTCGCGTGCCTCATCCGCCACTTGCTCATTGCGCGGATAATGTTGCAGCGCCGAGACTGGCAGGGCTGACTTCGTTCCCTCGCCAAAGGCAAGCACCCGGTCGGGACCTTCCCGCTCGCCGGCGCGACGAACTGCTGGCATAAGGTTGGCCAGCGAGGCCCTGATGAAGCCGCAGCCGTCATGCGGTCGCAAGTTGATGGGGCCGTCCGGCCCCATCAACTTGAAGGGATGCTCCTGGTCGGCAGGGCGGTCTGGCAGCAGCGCCAATTTGAAGGCGCCTTCCAGCGCGTAGTCGTGAGGAGACAGACCTTTGATCGCCGGGGGCGCCGCAAAACCCCTGCGCTGAGTGTAATAATAGGCCTCTTTGAAAGGCGCCCAGGCGCGCGACAGCTGTTCGAAGGCCGTGCCCTGTGCGGTTTCGGCATAGGGAATCGCCAGCAGCTTTCCCCCACGATTTGCTAGCTCGCCTGGAGCACGCGCCGCAACCTGGGACACGGTCAATGGCGGCGGCTTTAACTTGCTGCCGCCGAACAGGTCCATGCGGTATGGCACACCGTTGACGCTCACCGTACGCGCCAACATGAAGGCGCTCGGGGTTGCTGGCAGTTGCACTGCGACCACGGGCAGCGCCCCCGAGGTCAGGCGATGGAAAATTGAATATCGTATCTCCGGCTCCGTGGCCAACGGCCGCCCCTGCATGTCCACCACCGGCAACCGCATCAGTCCCGCCTCACCCTGCGGAGACCTTGGGGCGTGGTCCATGGCTCGCAACACCTGATGCACGTCGAAGACCGACGCGGGATGTTGCGCCTGGATCGCCGTCGAATCCTGCTCCATGAAGAAGTCCAGCGCATCCACTGGATTGTCCGCCTCGATCTGCGCGATCAGGTTCCAGCTCATGCTGGAAAGATCGCCTCCAATCAGGTCGCGCGCGCCAGCCAGGATTCCTCTGGTCCCATGCTGCAGCTCTTGCTGCCTGCTCCGTAAATCGGGCCAGTTGCCTTCGACATACGGTGGCCTGAACAATCTCTCCAGGACGGCACGGGCCTTGAGCGTCTGATAGATCGACAAAGCGGGGCGGCGGCTCGCAAGCGGCCCACGGGTCCGCTCGGCATCACTTGCGTTCAGATGCGCCTCGATCTTTTGCTCGACGACGGGCTGCAGCTCATTGAGCAGGTTGAGCGCCTGCCTGCGGTGCCAGCGCAGCGGCTTCTGTGGGCTGCGCGCCAGTGGCAGCAGAGCAGCACACAGATTACCCATGGTTTCCAGATTGTTCCGGGTTGTAAAATCAGGTGCCTGACGCAATTCTGAGAGCCGACTCAAGCCTGTCGGTGCGAGCAAACCGAGATCATCAAACAGCCCAGCCTTACCCAGCGCCTTGAAAATGGTTGCGATGTGCAGAACGTCAGCCTGCCCCAGGCGATCATTGTCATAGTGCAGGTAGTGGGCCAGCTTGTGCAGCCGATCCTTGGGCAGAGCGGCGTCCGTAATCTCCCCACTGTCCTCTGCCCTCATGATCGTTCGCGACAGAGCATTGGCGAGCATACTCAGCTGAGGCGTGGTGAACGCACCGAACCGTTGCCCTCGAGCACCCAATCCGCGTGCGATGTCCATCGTGGACTGCCGGCACGCCGCCTCGTCCGGCCACTTGCTGAACCCGTTCATCAAAGTCGCCAGCTGCTGGTGATTAAAATCAGAGAGCCGGTCACGGCGGTCGCGGCGACCGATCTCACCGGCAATCGCTCCGGTGGCTTGGCGACACCACTCCTCTTGCGGCCACTTGCTGAAGCCGTTCACAAGGTCCGCCAGGTCCTGGTGATTAAAATCAGAGAGCCGGTCACGGCGGTCGCGGCGACCGACCTCACCGGCAATCGCTCCGGTGGCATGGCGACACCACTCCTCTTGCGGCCACTTGCTGAAACCGTTCACAAGGTTCGCCAGCTCCTGGTGATTAAAATCAGAGAGCCGGTCACGGCGGTCACGGCGGTCACGGCGACCGATCTCACCGGCAATCGCTCCGGTGGCATGGCGACACCACTCCTCTTGCGGCCACTTGCTGAAACCGTTCACAAGGTTCGCCAGCTCCTGGTGATTAAAATCAGAGAGCCGGTCACGGCGGTCACGGCGACCGATCTCACCGGCAATCGCTGCGGTGGCATGGCGACACCACTCCTCTTCCGGCCACTTGCTGAAACCGTTCACAAGGTTCGCCAGCTGCTGGTGATTAAAATCAGAGAGCCGGGGGGGGGGGGGGGGGGGGGGGGGGGGGGGGGGGGGGGGGGGGGGGGGGGGGGGGGGGGGGGGGGGGGGGGGGGGGGGGGGGGGGGGGGGGGGGGGGGGGGGGGGGGGGGGGGGGGGGGGGGGGGGGGGGGGGGGGGGGGGGGGGGGGGGGGGGGGGGGGGGGGGGGGGGGGGGGGGGGGGGGGGGGGGGGGGGGGGGGGGGGGGGGGGGGGGGGGGGGGGGGGGGGGGGGGGGGGGGGGGGGGGGGGGGGGGGGGGGGACGGCGGTCACGGCGACCGATCTCACCGGCAATCGCTCCGGTGGCTTGGCGACACCACTCCTCTTCCGGCCACTTGCTGAAACCGTTCA
>NZ_LBKA01000008.1:113969-121469 GCF_028128955.1 Bradyrhizobium sp. CCBAU 11386 | reverse complement strand
TCCGGCCCCAGGCATCCCCGGCCGAAGGTGGCCTTTGAGCGGAGGAGCCCCCTGAATCTTGAGTTTCAGAGCGCAAGCGCTTCACGACAGAACGAAACGCCGAACCATCTCTTCCATCGCGAAGATCTGATTCATCACGGGACCAGTGCGCGTCTGGTCCACTGGGCGCATTCCCGCCTCGGTCAATTCCCGTCAAATTCCGTCTCCCATGCAATCGAGAATGCGCCGACCACAACGTAAGGTACACGGTGCCGCCGCCTTAAATGACTTTGTTTCGTCATACGCTGCGCCCTACGCGCAACTCACATAACCGGCAAGCGCGGATCTGCTTTTTTGAACAATCGTACGCGCTCTGCCATCGAACATATCCCCTGCACCTGACCTAAACCTGACCTGCGCACAGAAGAATTTAGGGTCATCGGGAGCTGCGATTGCGTTCGCCGCCCGCTCGTCACTTCAGTCCGACTGCCGATCGCGGCAGCGGAGAGTCGCGATGAAAGGGAGCAGACCCGCCTAGGAAGCAACCGTCACCGAAAGAGAAACGGAACGCTCGCTAATGAGGCGTAGGGTAAGAATTGGACGCGCATCGCTCCCAGCTCCTGGAGCGTTTTCCGATCACGTTGCGTCGTAACCAGCCGCGACGAGATAATTTTGACATTCCTCGGGTGAGAAGCGTTTGAGAGCGTTGGCGATTGCTTGCCAGAGATCGGGCATGGTGCGCGCTGCGGCGGCCCGCAACAGCGCTTTCAGTTTGGAGAAGGCCATTTCAATCGGGTAGAAGTCTGGACTGTAGGACGGAAGATAGAGCAGGCTAGCTCCGGCCGCCTGGATGGCCTCTCGAACGCCATGGACCTTGTGAGCGGGCAAGTTGTCCATGATAACGGTATCGCCCGGCCGCAGCGATGGGACGAGCAATTGCTCGACGTAGGCCAGGAAAGCGTCGCCATCCATTGGACCGTCCAGAACAAGCGGCGCGATCAGACCGTCCCGAAGCGACGTCGCCACAACTCCAGCACCGTTTCGATCGACGCGCCCGTCGTCCATGATTGAGATCGAATCATGGTGATACATCGAGTCAGAACTCGCGAGCGCGCGCAACAAAAACTACGACTGTAATGTTAGGGCTCCAACCCCTCATAGGCCTTTCGGGCAAACAATAGCCCGCACGGTTAGTCGGCTACCGGTGCCCTGCACATCGTTCTCTACGCGATCGGGATTTTTGTACCGACGGTCTGGATCAAACACTAGGCAAACAAGCGTATCGATTCCATCGAATTTGGAATATCGCGCGACGTCGTTGATCAACTGATCCGTGACTTCCTCTTGACCAAGGCTGCTTCTCGTCATCTTGGCCTCGACCAGGATACGTTCGGCAGGGAGGTAAAAGTCGACCCTTGAGGCATTTCCGGCGAAACTCGGGGTGTGCTCCTCAGGCCGGACATCATCAAAGTGGAGTTTAAGAATTGCGTGCAGAAGATCGTCGTTCACTTCAAACGGTATACCTTTGCGCGCGAGCCGCTGATGGCGTGGTGCGAGGACAACCCGTGGATTATCTGTTCGGGTTCGCCCGCAACACGCGGCTGCTCGCCATGATCGCGGACGAACTGACGGCGGCCCGGGCTACGGCCGAGAAGACCGATCAACCGTCACGCCGCTTCAAGGACTTTCAGTGGAGCTTCAAAACGAACGCCTTCTGGGCGCCCGAAAACTTCGAGCCTTCATCGTTCTTCGCTCCTCCCGGCCGGGGAAATCGCGAAAAACTCTAACCAAAAATGGTCCAGTTCGCCGGCGGCCTCAGATCACGTCGGTGAGCTATTTAAGGCTCTTGATAACGAGCGTGCCAGGACTTTGCGGTTTTCTGGAGTGTTCATCATCGTCGCGTGATTGCCTGGAATCGGTGTGGTATCAATGGCCGCTGCACTCAAAACCCTGTCCCAGCCTCGCATCGGCGAGCTCATCTCTGGAGCTATTGAGCTCTTGTCTAGTCGTGCGCGACAACTTACGGAAGAATCCGTCGCGTAAAACTGATGTACCTCAATTGGCAGCGACGGAGCCCGATATAGCTGCAGCGCCCTTTGAAACTGCTCAATTCTCTCGTACATCAAAGCATTATTGTGATCCGGAGGTATAGCTCCTATTTGATGAGCCTTCTCAAGTAGTTGAGCAATTGAACTGTGCCTTGCAAAGCGCTTTAATAGTTTAAAGTGCTCGTCCTCTAGGGGTTCAAGAGTTTCCAGCACCACTTCGCATACCGTCTGGGTGGGCGTCATGCCGGCTGGCTTTGCGGGTAGCGTAACATCAATGAACGCCATAAATGAGACAGTTTCATTGAGGCTCAGTAAGTGCTCGACTATGGCGTAAGCCAATATTCCGCCTGATGAGTATCCAGCAAATCGATATGGACCCCGGGACCGTATCTCCCTGATCGCCGGAATGACTTGCGAGGCTATCGTTTCAAGAGTTGGTGAACAAACTTCACTGAAAGAAGGCCACGGTAGACCATAGATTGGACAGTCCGCGTCCATTTCCTCCACCAAGTTGAGGATATAGGAACAATCTCCTAAGCCTGTGGGAACAAAGAACAGGGGCGGCTGCGATCCGGTTGCGCGAACACAAATCACTCCCGGACTACTGGGCTGTGGCTCCAAATGAACCTTCAATGCAAGTTCCTTCAGAACTGGGGCTTGGAAGAGATCGGCGGCGGTAAACTTGAACCCGGCATCGAGCGCTCGACTGAGAAGCCGCACCGCTAGCAGTGAGTGCCCGCCCAGTTCGAAGAAGTCGTCGTGGCGTCCGACCCGCTCAACATCCAGAAGCTCGGCCCAGATCTGTGCCAGCGTGATCTCGATCTCGCCTTGCGGCGGCTCATAGGCGCGATGCGCATACGCCTCATCGTCCGGCGCAGCCAGCGCCTTGCGGTCCAGCTTGCCGTTCACCGTCAGCGGCAGCGCCGCCAGCCGCACGAACGCCGATGGCACCATGTACTCCGGCAGGTGTGCACTTATGTGGGCGCGCAAGGCGCCGGCAAGCTCGCTTCCCTCCAGCCCGTTCGAAGCTGCTTCCGGCGCGCACACCACATAGGCGACAAGACGCTGCTCGCCGCCGGGGCCCTCGTGCGCCACCACCACCGCCTCGCGCACGAACGGGTGCTCGCAAAGCCGCGCCGCGATCTCGCCCGGCTCGATCCGGAAGCCGCGGATCTTCACCTGGTCGTCGTTGCGGCCCAAAAACTCCAGATTGCCGTCCGGCAGATAGCGCGCCAGATCGCCGGTGCGGTACAGCCGGTCGCCGTCCACAAAGGGACTGGCGATGAACCGCTCCGCGGTCAGCTCGGGCCGGTTCAGGTAGCCCCGCGCCACCCCCGCCCCGCCAATGCAGAGCTCCCCCACCGCACCGAACGGCACCAGCCCGCCATGATCATCCAGCAGATACACACGCGTGTTCGCAATCGGGCGGCCAATCGGGACAATGGCCCCATCAAACCCATCGGGGCAACTCCAGGTCGCCGCACAAACTGTTGCTTCGGTAGGTCCATAAGCATTGATAATGGATGCTGGAGCCAGACTCCGGATGAGTTCTGCCTTCGGCAGCTCTCCAGCAAGAATGAGAACTTGCGATTCCAAGCCTTCCAGCTTCTGGCTTCCCTGAAGCAAGGCTGGAGGCAGCGTCGCGTGCGTGATGGCTTCGCTTCGCAGATAATCCGATAGCTTGTTACTCGCTTGACGGAGCTCATCCGCAGGCAAATGCAATGCGGCTCCCGAACCAAACGCCATAGCAAGCTCCGAGGCGCTTGCATCAAAACCGAAGGAGGCGAACTGCACCACGCGGCTGTTGCAACAAACGCCAAAAAGCCCGATCTGAGCCAAGCTGAGATTGACCAAGCCGCGATGCTCGACCATGACGCCCTTGGGGGTGCCTGTTGATCCCGAGGTGTAGATCACATAGGCGAGATGGCGCGAGGTCAGGCCGAGCGCGCGCGGGTCCGGATCCGACGCCGGCAGATTTGCCCATTCCGGCGACGCCGCCAGATCCACCACCGTCAGATCGCGTAGCGCATCGTCGCCCAGCGCCGATCGCCCCGCTGCATCGGCCAGCAGCACTCGCGGCGCCGCATCGTCGAGAACCTGCCGCAGCCGCGCCGGCGGATAGGCCGGGTCCAGCGGCAGGTACGCCCCGCCCGCCTTGAGGATCGCCAAAAGCCCGACCACCATCGCCACGCTGCGCGCAACGCAGATCGCCACCGGCTGGTCCGGCCTGACCCCGAGCCCGATCAGATGATGCGCCAGGCGGTTGGCCCGCGCATTGAGCTCGCCATAGCTGACGCGCTGGTCCTGATAGACCACCGCCACCGCCTCCGGCGCTTTTTGCACCTGCGCCTCAAACAGCTCATGGATGCACTGCTGCTCAGAATACGTCACCGCCGTCCGGTTCAGTTCCTCCAGCAGATACGCGCGCTCGTCGGCTGGCAGCAGCTCAATCCGCCCGACCGCTTGCTGCGCATCGGCAACCATCGCCCGCAGCAGCGCCAGCAGATAATCCCGCTGCCGCTCGATGGTCGCGCGATCGAACAGCGCCGTGGCATAACCCAGCGTCCCGGCGATCACCTCGCCCTGCTCGCCAAGGCTCAGCTCCAGATCGAACTTGACCTGATCGAAGCCGTCTGCCGCCGCCTCCACACGCAGCCCAGGAAGGTCGAACGTCCCAGCGGTGTTGTTCTGCCAGGCCAGCATCACCTGGAACAACGGCGTGTGATCAAGAGCCCGGGGCGGCTGCACGATCTCCACCACCTGCTCGAACGGCAGGTCCTGGTGCTCCTGCGCTCCCAAGGCCGTGCGCCGCGTCCGCTCCAACAGCTCCGACACGCTCGGCTCGCCCGACAGGTCCAGCCGCAGCGCCAGCGTGTTGACGAAGAAGCCGATCAGCTCTTCGATCTCGCGGCGACCGCGATTAGCGCTCGGCACGCCAATCACAAGATCGTCCTGTCCCGACAGACGCGACAGCACCGCAGCCCACCCCGCCAGCACTGTCATGAACAACGTCGTGCCTTGCTGCGGGCCCAGCCGCTTCAGCTCCCGCGTCAGATCCGCATCGATGACGATCGGGACTGTCGCCCCCGCAAACGACTGCTGCGCCGGCCGCGGCCGGTCCGTCGGCAGCGCCAGACGGGCCGGCGCGCCGGACAGATTGCTGCGCCAATACTGCGCCTGGCGCTGCAGCCGCGCGCCCGACAGCCACTGCCGTTGCCAGGCGGCATAGTCCGGATACTGGATTGCAAGCGGCGGCAGCGGATCGCCTTCTCCGGCCACGAACGCCCGGTACAGCTGACTGAGTTCACGCGCCAACACGCCCAGCGACCAGCCATCCGAGACAATGTGATGCTGCGTCAGCAGCAAGACGTGCTCCTCATCCGAGATCCGGATCAGCCGGCCGCGGATCAGCGGGCCACGCGCCAGATCGAACGGCGTGCGCGCCTCTTCCCTGCACAGACCCAATAGCGCCTCGTCCGCATCCGGCCTGTCCCGCAGATCGTGCTCCACAACCGGCAGCCCCGCATCCTCCGGCAGCAGCTCCACCCAGGGCTTGCCCTCCGGCGCGACAAACACGCTGCGCAGCGCCTCATGGCGCGCCAACACACGGTCTAGGCTACGCTGCCAGGCGCTGCGGTCGAGCCCACCCTTGAGCCGCCACCCGAGTGGAATGTGATAGTTCGTGCTGCTCTGATCCAGCTGCGCCAAAAACCACAGCCGCTGCTGCGCAAACGACAGCACAAGCGGCGCTTCACGCGACACCGGCGCAATGGCTGGCAGGTCTTGCGCGCCGGAGCGGCTCAACTCATCCATGATACTCGCGGCCAGATCGGCCAGCACCGGTTTGGCAAACAGCGTGGTCAGCGGAAGTGTGAAGCCAATGGCCTGCGAGACCCGGCTCAACAGCTGCACCGCTAGCAGTGAGTGCCCGCCCAGTTCGAAGAAGTCGTCGTGGCGTCCGACCCGCTCCACACCGAGCAGCTCGGCCCAGATCTGTGCCAGCGTGGTCTCGATCTCGCCTTGCGGCGGCTCATAGGCGCGATGCGCATATGCCTCAGCGCCCGGCGCCGGCAGCGCCTTGCGGTCCAGCTTGCCGTTCGCCGTCAGCGGCAGCGCCGCCAGCCGGACGAACGCCGATGGCACCATGTAGTCCGGCAGGTGCGCACTTATGTGCGCGCGCAAGGCGCCGGCAAGCTCGCTTCCCTCCAGCCCGTTCGAAGCTGCTTCCGGCGCGCACACCACATAGGCGACAAGACGCTGCTCGCCGCCGGGGCCCTCGTGCGCCACCACCACCGCCTCGCGCACGAACGGGTGCTCGCAAAGCCGCGCCGCGATCTCGCCCGGCTCGATCCGGAAGCCGCGGATCTTCACCTGGTCGTCGTTGCGGCCCAAAAACTCCAGATTGCCGTCCGGCAGATAGCGCGCCAGATCGCCGGTGCGGTACAGCCGGTCGCCGTCCACAAAGGGACTGGCGATGAACCGCTCCGCGGTCAGCTCGGGCCGGTTCAGATAGCCGCGCGCCACCCCCGCCCCGCCGATGTAGAGCTCCCCGACCGCGCCAAACGGAACGGGCGCACCATGACCGTCCAGCAGATAGATCCGCGTGTTCGCGATTGGACGGCCAATCGGGACAATGGCGCCATCAAACTCATCCGGACAACTCCACGCTGTCACGTCGATCGCAGCTTCCGTCGGACCGTACAGATTGTGCAGGCCCGTCCAAGGCAAGAGGCGCCGAACCCTATGCACACTGGCGGCAGGAAGCGCCTCGCCGCTACATAAAACTCGCCGCAGCGACCTGCAGCTCTCAACACTCTTCGCATCCATAAAATTGACCAGCATGGATGGCACGAAGTGAACCGTCGTGATGCGCTGGCTGATGATCAAGTCGACCAATGCAGCGGGATCTCTGTGCGCACCGGGCGGCGCCAGCACCAGGGTTGCCCCTTCAAGCAAGGTCCAGAAGAACTCCCAGGCCGAGACATCGAAGCCAAATGGCGTCTTCTGCANGCGCGTGTTCGCAATCGGACGGCCAATCGTCTCAACGACAACGTCCCCCCTTCGCACGCAGATCCAGGTTGAGTACGTGGTGGTTTCAGAAGGCGCGTACAGATTACAAATCTTCTGGACCCGACTGCTCGCGAAGATCTTCTCGATCAGTTCCGCCGTCAGCCACTCGCCCGCCAAATTGACGACGCTGGCCGAAGCCGGCACTGCTTTCCTGTCGACCAGAGCGGCAATCGCCGAGGGCACTGTGTTGATCAAAGAGATATCCAAAGACCTCTCGGCCAGCGCCAGCGCATTCTCGACAAGGTAAAGCGTGCTTCCTTGCGAAAGCGGAACGAAGCACTCATAGACGGACAGATCAAAACTGATCGAGGTGGCAAACAGCGTGCGGCTGATCTCTGATGCCGTAAACACGTCGCTGCTCCAATGCAGCAGGTTCACCGTGCTCGCATGCTCAATCATGACG
>NZ_LBKA01000008.1:111737-113293 GCF_028128955.1 Bradyrhizobium sp. CCBAU 11386 | reverse complement strand
ATGGACCACCGCCACCGCGTCCGGCGCACGGCGAACCTGTGCCTCGAACAGCTCGTGGATGCACACGTCCGACGGATAGGCCGCCGCCGTCCGGTTCAGCTCCTCCAGCAGATAGGCGCGCTCCTCAGCCGGCAGAATGTCCAGCTCCCGCACTGGCATGTCCGGCGCCCGCTCCAACGCCTCCGACAGCTGCTCGAGCGCCCGCTGCATGTAGCCGCAGATCCGATCCGCAGAGATAGGCTCCGCCACCTGCGCCGTCAGACCGAGCGCCTCGCCAAAATCCTCCACCGACAAGGTCAGCGGATAATTGGTGCGCTCCTCCCCGCCCAGCCATTCCACGCCCACCAGACTGTCATCGGTTGCGGTGGCGACCGCCGCGGTGTTGTGGCGGTAGTTCAACAGCGAACTGAACAGCGGCGCCGGCGCCGCAACGCCGCTGCAGCGCTGCGCCAGCGCCAGCGAGGCATGCTCGTGCGCCAAAAGCTCGACCAGCCGGGCATGCGTGGTCAGGACGCTCGCCTCGGCCGCGGTGCCATCGAGATCAAGCCGCAGCGGCAGGGTGTTGATGAACAGCCCCATCGCGCGGTCGCCACCCGCACCCCCATGCATGCGGCCGAACAGCACCGTGCCGAACACCACCTGCTCGCGCCCGCTGCTGCGCGCCACCACCTGACCCCAGGCCAGATGGCACAGGCTCGCCAGGCTCACCCCCAGCCGTCGCGCCTGGCTGCGCAGCCGCGCGTTCAGCTGCTGCGGCAGCATCCGCTGCGCCTCTCGAACCCCGCTGCCGTCGCCGCGCACCTCGCGCAAGCCGAACGGCGTGCTCGGCTCGTCGATGTCTGCCAGCCACCCCCGGAAGAACGCTTCATGCGCCTTTGCATCAACGCCCAGGCGCGCCTGCGCCACCAGATTGCGGAACGGCTGTGGCGCGCTCAGCTCATGCGCCCGGCCCTCCAGCTCAGCCCGGACCTCGGCACGCATCACCTCCAGTGTGGTGTGGTCCCCGATCAGATGATGCTGCAGCTCCAACAGCAGCCAGCGCGCGCTGCCGGGCTCGCGCGCGATCACAAACCGCAACAACGGCGCTCGGCCAAGATCGATGCGGTGCTGGCGCGGATCAAACCGATCCTTAAGCTGCGCGGCGCCAGGACCAGCAGACCCGTTCAGCTCGACCTCGCTCACCTCCAGCAGCGCGTTCCGCCACACCACCTGGGCCGGGCGCGACAGCCCCTCCCAGACGAACGAGGTGCGCAGAATATCGTGCCGGTCCACCACCCGCTGGACCGCAGCAAGATAGCGGTCCAACACGCCACGGTCGGCAAACGCCATCTGCGATACCAGCAGGTACGGATCGCCCTTTGTCGCCAACAGATGATGGAACAGGATGCCGTCCTGCAGCGGCGACAAGCCATAAATGTCCTGGATGTTGCCGACCCCGCCGGGCACTGTGGCGATGATCCGGTCGATCTCGCCCTGCGCCAGCTCAATGAGCGGCAACATCTCTGGCGTGATCGCCGTACTCTGTTCGGTGATCCGATTGGCCGGGACCGCCACCT
>NZ_LBKA01000008.1:0-111577 GCF_028128955.1 Bradyrhizobium sp. CCBAU 11386 | reverse complement strand
CACACCGAGCAGCTCGGCCCAGATCTGTGCCAGCGTGGTCTCGATCTGGCCTTGCGGCGGCTCATAGGCGCGATGCGCATATGCCTCAGCGCCCGGCGCAGCCAGCGCCTTGCGGTCCAGCTTGCCGTTCGCCGTCAGCGGCAGCGCCGCCAGCCGCNCGCCGCAAACGCTCGATCAGTTGCACCGCCAGCAGCGAGTGCCCGCCGAGCGCAAAGAAGTGGTCGTGGCGTCCGACCCGCTCAACACCCAGAAGCTCGGCCCAGATCTGTGCCAGCGTGATCTCGATCTCGCCTTGCGGCGGCTCATAGGCGCGATGCGCATACGCCTCATCGCCCGGCGCAGCCAGCGCCTTGCGGTCCAGCTTGCCGTTCACCGTCAGCGGCAGCGCCGCCAGCCGGACGAACGCCGATGGCACCATGTACTCCGGCAGGAGCGCACTTATGTGGGCGCGCAAGGCGCCGGCAAGCTCGCTTCCCTCCAGCCCGTTCGAAGCTGCTTCCGGCGCGCGCACCACATAGGCGACAAGACGCTGCTCGCCGCCGGGGCCCTCGTGCGCCACCACCACCGCCTCGCGCACGAACGGGTGCTCGCAAAGCCGCGCCGCGATCTCGCCCGGCTCGATCCGGAAGCCGCGGATCTTCACCTGGTCGTCGTTGCGGCCCAAAAACTCCAGATTGCCGTCCGGTAGATAGCGCGCCAGATCGCCGGTGCGGTACAGCCGGTCGCCGTCCACAAAGGGATTGGCGATGAACCGCTCCGCCGTCAGCTCGGGCCGGTTCAGGTAGCCGCGCGCCACCCCCGCCCCGCCGACGTAGAGCTCCCCGACCGCGCCAAACGGAACCGGCGCACCATGATCATCCAGCAGATAGACCGCCGAATTCCGGATTGGTCGTCCCAGTGGCACCCGTTGCTGGCCATCGAAGCCAGCAGGCACCGGGTAGCAGAGACTGAAGGTGGTGTTCTCGGTCGGGCCGTAGCCATTTGAGATTCGCAGCGTCGGATGTCGCTTCTGACATGCTTTGATGGAACTGGCTGAGACCTCTTCGCCCCCGACCAGCAGTTGCTGCAGCCCACTGGTGCTCCGCCCCTCCCCGACATAGACGTCGAACAACCGCGCAGTCATCCAAGCGATAGTGATGCCTTGGTCTTGGATGATCCGGGCCAGCGTTGCCGTCGAGAGATAGCGTTCAGGATAGAGCACAACACTGGCGCCGTTCGCCAAGGCTCCCCAGACTTCGAACGTGGTCGCATCGAATGTCGGCGAGGAAGCGTTGAGAAAAACGTCCTGCGGCGAGATCTCGACGAAATCGTTCTCCGCCACCAGACGCGCCACTCCGCGATGCTCGACCATGACCCCCTTGGGGGTGCCTGTTGATCCGGAGGTGTAGATCACATAGGCGAGATGGCGTGAGGTGAGGCCAAGCGCGCGCGGGTCCGGATCCGACGCCGGCAGATTTGCCCATTCCGGCGTCGCCGCCAGATCCACCACCGTCAGATCGCGTAGCGCATCGTCGCCCAACGCCGATCGCCCCGCTGCATCGGCCAGCAGCACTCGCGGCGCCGCATCGTCGAGAACCTGCCGCAGCCGCGCCGGCGGATAGGCCGGGTCCAGCGGCAGGTACGCCCCGCCCGCCTTGAGGATCGCCAAAAGCCCGACCACCATCGCCACGCTGCGCGCAACGCAGATCGCCACCGGCTGGTCCGGCTTGACCCCGAGCCCGATCAGATGATGCGCCAGGCGGTTGGCGTGCGCATTGAGCTCGTCATAGCTTAGCCGCTCCTCCTCATGGACCACCGCCACCGCGTCCGGCGCACGGCGAACCTGTGCCTCGAACAGCTCGTGGATGCACACGTCCGACGGATAGGCCGATGCCGTCCGGTTCAGCTCCTCCAGCAGATACGCGCGCTCAGCGGATGACAAGAGTTCAATCTGCCCCACCGGCTGCCGCGGATCTGCCTTCACAGCACATAGCAAATTTTGCAAATGCTGGGTCATACGGTCGATATGCTTGGGTTCCAAGCGACTTGCATCAAAGTGCCATCGAAAGCTCCCATCTAGAGCGCAAGCCTCAAATGTTAACGCCTCACCGGGCAGGGCTGCCTCAGAAGTCGGGCTCGAAGCTAGGTCACCAGTGGCAGACTCGCCACTTACAGTAAGCATAACGCCAACCGGCCAGGGGCGGCGCAATCGTAACGCCTCCATACCGAGCAACGTTGGGCAGCGCGCGATAAGATCTCGCGCGAAGCTATCCTGCTCCTTCAACTGAGCGAATTCGGCCGCCACCACCGTGCGCGCCTCTGCAAAATCATTGTCGAGATCGATGGTAATTGCCATCGGCACAACAGAAGCGACAAGCACCTCGAGCGCTTTCAAGCCCGCTCGCGATCCACTCGGCGCGGGAGTCCATCCCAATTGAAGCTCTAATTCTCCCGTGATGCGGGCTAGGTAGATCAGCCAAGCCGTTAGCAAGAATTCCGTGCGATTACTGGGAGACAGCTCAGCCAAAGCACCCGGAATTCGCCATGAACTCAACTGCCATTGAGGTGCAGCCAAAGCTACTGAAGACGACAAAAAGGAAAGCTGGGATGTTTTGAACTGTTCAAGTCGCCGTCGCCAAAAACTCTCACGAGGCGCCAACATTTCATGCGCAACCGTTATGCTCCGCGCCTCGTCATCGCTCAGAATCGGGAGGCGGTCGCCTACATGGGAATCAGAACGCCTCGCGAGTGCCCGCGCATCCAGAGCCTTACCATCCAAGCTGCTAAGCCAAACATTAACATCCTCTGTCCCTGTCGCCACACGCCAGTGGCTGGGGTGGATCTCAACTAAAGACCCCGCAGCAAAGCCCGAGCGCCGAGCCGTCACCTCCAAGCGCCTGACGACGACAACGTCATCGCCTACGAGAGCCTTGGACAACCCCAATGGATTGGTATGATACGGGCCAAAGTCTAAGGCGCGCGTCATCGCTTCCAGATCTTGTGCGGATCGATCCCATCGCAGACAGCCCGCAGCATCTGGGCGCCGACCTTTCGGGAAAAAGCTTCGGTCCGCTAGCGCTTGCGGACGAGCACTAAGCTCTCCATTTGTTAAGCCAGTTAGAAGCTCGCGGAAGCCATCGATAGCAGCCTCATAACATTTGAGATTCAGCGTCAGCGCAGTATCGCTCGTCGCAATCAACACTTGGCGTTGGACGACCAGCTCACCAGTATCAACACCGTGATCGATACGATGCCACGTGATGCCATGTTCGGTCTCTCGGGCAAGAAGCGCCCAAGACGTCGCATGAGTTCCGGCATATCGCGGCAACGGACCGTCGTGGTAATTGAAAGCGCCTCTACGCGCTTTCCCAAACACATCTGCTGGCAATATGAACGGATTGGCAACGGAAAATATCCACTCGACTGGCTCCGCGTTGAGCAGCGCAGATAGCTCTTCAATGCTCGTCACACACAAGATATCGGCGAGATCGGCCCAATCGCGGAATATGGCGTCGGCACACAGCGCCGCCCGGATCGCGTGGCCCATCTCCATCACTAGCTGAGCACATCTAATAGCTAGCGCACCACCACCAACAAAGATGCAAGAGCCAACCGGTGTAGCAAGTTTCATCTGAACTCCGGCTACGATGAAGGCCGTAACGGATCACCCCGCTTTTCAAGCAATCGACATACCAATGACGTACTGCGAGCGTTTCCTGAAGAAACAACGCGCGCCTCGCTCGGAACGCCACCGTCGGACTTGGGACATCGACGTCCTGAACCAGACACAGCTCAGCACAACAATACGGACGTCATTGGCGACGATCACCGCATGGGCGTCCGCAAAGTCGTCGGAAGCTCTGCAACAGCCGCCGTCATCTCCGCGCGTACAGCAGAATCTCCTTGGCGCTCACGTTAAGTAACGGACGCGCCAATGACCTTCTGCGAGCTCATTCTGAAGAAAACAATTCGCTTCTCGCCGGGCTGCCAGAATTTTGCCGTCATGCCGTCGGGCTTGGGACATTAACGCCTTGAACCGAAACCGAGCTCAACACAACAGCACGCGCCGTCAACAGCGACGACCACTCAAGATCGGGCGCCCGCGGCTTGTCCGAATTGCCTTTGCGAGCCAAAATGCTCGCCGCTGCGTTCTCCAGGTGGTCTGCTCGTCGAGTGAGAGAGGGTCCTGCGACAGGGATTCCGCTCGATGTTGTAAAGTTCGCCACGCATCGCGTTTTCGCAGACTGGCCGGGGCTCGGCACTAAGTAGCGTTTTCGCTGAATGCCCGCTGTGGCACGGCCCTTGCTCGTGAGGCGACGAAAGCGACGAAGAACGGGTCCACGGCGAATGTCGCAACCACAACTGACTCCTGATCTCTCACATCGGCGCATGCTGTTGACCCTTGGGTGCAGCGGCTTGGATGTGACTTGCGTGATCGAGGCACTCAGTCGAGACTGTGTCATTTTGATTCGAAATGTCTCACCGAGCGAGGCGGACGGCCTCGTACATCAAATTGCCGGTGAACTGGGATTGCAAAAAAAGCTAGAGCTGGAGGCCGGCTTTTCCGATTTTCTTGGTCACCGACGGCGGATCAACAAATACTTCATGAGCGTTAATTCCCGGGATGATTATCAGTTTGTCACCCCGCATTCCGAAGGAGATAGAATATCTAATATGCAGTTGTCGTGCTTTTATTGTTTCGAGAATAGTAAAGACGGAGGAGAAACAATCCTATTGAACATCGACGACACAAGTGAGGCATGGGGACTTTTACGAGAAAAAACGACAAAAATATTACCTGGATCAAAACCATTGTCTCGGGGCATGATCACTCGTGCAAAAGCACTTCATCGTCTGAGCTCGCCGGATGACTATTTGGTACCAGATGACCAAATAGTAGCCGAGGTGAAATCCGAGATCCCGGGCCTTTTGCTGGCGATTGTTATGGCAAGGCCGAAAAGAAGCTTTTCCCTTCTCCTAGGGCGCGATGTGAATGTCCTTTGGGATAACATTGGAAGTGTTGACCAAAGCTGTCTTCACTTTTTCGTTCGGATGTTGCAGGAGCGCGAACTTCTCAAGTTCCCACCGGACGGTTTTGAGTTGCACCAATTGGACCCCGTTAATGCAGGACGGAGCTGGTGTTCAGGCGCCGATTACGAGAAACTTTTTTGTGACGAGATTATTCTCAAGCTAAAACCAGGGGACCTTGTTATTCTGAACAACCTAACTTGGGCGCATGCGGTGAACAATTGGACATCGGCACCGGGCACTCGAAGGATAGCTGTGGCATTGGCCTAGCGTAGTCCCCACTTCCTGAAAGTTGAGTCGTGCTTCAAGGGTGCATGAGCAGCATCCCTGAGCGACAGCGATTAGCCTGACGAAGGAGTGACCTGCCACTGCTTTTCATCCAGCGGCAGTTAGAGTCTCGGGGTTTTTTGTAGCGAGACCGAACTTTGGACCAGCCAGAACTAGAGTTTTGCGCTTCTTACAGCCGCAGCGGCCGATGTGCGATAGGATTAGTCGGCGGTCAGCAGCTGGCGTTGTCAGCGGATCAGTTCGCGCCGATCCTGCACTGGCATTGAATCTCGCGCTCTGATTTGCTACTGCTTATTCGATCAAATGGAAGCAGTGGATGAGCGCGCATAGTCCGATGCCCCGGTCGGACTGGATCTTCCCGGCGCTGGCCGTGCTGTTGTTCGCGGCCGTCAGCGCGACGGACTACGTGTTCACGCTGTCGCTGGGCGGGCTCGTCTTCGCCATTGTCCTTCTGGTCATCCTGTTCGGCACGGTATTCGCTGCGGTTCATCATGCCGAGGTGATCGCGGAGCGCGTCGGCGAACCCTATGGCACGCTGGTGCTGACGCTCTCGGTGACCATCATCGAGGTGGCGCTGATCACCTCGATCATGTTGGGCGACAAGCCCGCGCCGAAACTGGCGCGCGACACCGTGTTCGCCGTGGTCATGATCGTCTGCAACGGTCTCGTCGGGCTCTGCATCTTCATCGGCGGCCTGCGCTATCGCGAGCAGGGCTTTCAGCTCTCCGGGGCCAACGTCTATCTCAGCGTGCTGTTCGCCCTCGCGACCATCACGCTGATCCTGCCGAACTACACCACCACCAGGCCCGGGCCGGTCTATTCGGCGGTTCAGCTCGGCTTCGTCGACGTGGTCACGCTCGCGCTGTATGGGGTGTTTCTCTACACCCAGACCGTCCTGCACAAGGATTACTTCGTTCACAAGCGGGCGGACGGCGGCAACGGTGGGGTGCATCTATCGGGCCGGATGTTGGTGCTCAGTGTCGTGCTGCTGCTGATTGCGCTGCTGGCGGTCGTGCTGCTCGCCAAGAAGTTTTCGCTGGTGGTCGACGCCGTCGCGGCCAAGATCGGTGCGCCGCCGGCCTTTACCGGACTTCTGGTCGCCCTCCTGATCCTGATGCCGGAAGGCGTCGCGGCCGTTTCGGGGGCCCGCAGGAACGACCTCCAGAAGAGCATCAACCTTGCGCTCGGGTCGTCGCTGGCCACCATCGGGCTGACCATCCCGGCCGTCGGCGTTGCCACCTACGCGCTCGACAAGGAGCTCGAGCTCGGCCTCAACGCCCAGGGCAGCGTGCTTTTGCTCCTGACCTTCTTCCTGAGCATGCTGACCTTCGGCACTGGCAGGACCAACGTCCTGTTCGGACTGGTCCATATGGTGGTATTTGCCGTCTACGTGTTCATGGTCTTCGTGCCCTGAGGCGCGATAAGGAGAGTTCCCGATGCTTGCCGCTAGGTCCGAGGTTCAGGTCGACAACGAGCAGATTCGTGTGACCGAGTGGCGGCTTGCGCCGGGCAGTGCCGCCGAGCATCAATCTGGCAGCGCTGGATCGCAGCGGCCGGACCGGAAGTACGGTGGATTGCCTTCGACAACGCTTTCACTGATGGGTGTACATTGATTGTTGCACTACGCCTTTAGATACAATGTTTCGGTGATCGTGGGGCATCATCGGGTATGTCTTCAGAGACCATTTATCCGTCGCGCTGGTGCGGAGAATGCCAACGGCGTTACCGGCCATGCTGTTGTGTCGGCTGTTGGGCTTTGATCGCATATGCACGCAAAACGATTCGAATCTTTGCTCCTCGGGCAAGTTGGCAAGACCGATTTTTCGCAGCGCGCGCTGGACGATATGACGCAGCGGTTGAGGAGTTTGCGTGATTATGGCTTGTTGCCAGCCGGCCGTACGAAGGACGTAACACCACTTTCACATGCGCAGATGGCAGCAACGATCCTGGCGATGGCCGCCGCCAAGCCCGGATGTGCCGGTTTGCCGCGAAGATCTTGAGCAACCTTCGTCCGGTTGGAGGCACCGACGCATCATTTCGGGAATGCGCCACGTTCGGGAATGTCGTCGAAACTCTTCTTCAAACGCCCGCAGCGCTTGACTCGCTTGTCGAATTGCGGATCTCGGAAAGCGAACTCTCCACCAACGCGCATGGCCGCGGTACCATCGCTTACCGGTCCGGCGAGCAAATCCTTCCTTGTTGTCGGGCATCGAGAGGGAGTCCGATCCTCGCGACGTCATCTCTCCTCGACCGTAACCGAGAGGGTGTTCTACACGCCGTTCTTTCAGAGGATCGTGGGAGAACTTGCACGTGGAAGCTAAAAAAGCCGCCGACTCCGGATCTGGGGACCTGAGATAGCGTATCACCGAGTGCGCACAACGGTTGAACGAGCCCTCGCCTGCGAAAACCGATGGTGCTCCCAAGGCACCCTGCGTCGCCGTCTGATGAGAGCACACGACATCAGATCGCCAGATTTCACTGGTTCTCATGCTTCAACCACAAGATACAAAAAGCCCCCACTCGATCCCGATGTCGCGGATCTGGCGCCGACAGATTCGATGCTGACGCTGTACGACTACAATCACCTCGTGACCTATTGGAGGTTGTTGGACGCAGATGCCGAGGGAGCGGACTGCAAAGAAGTCGCGCAAATCGTGTAGCACTTTGATCCCGTCACGAGCAACTACGACCAGTTGCACCATTTCATTGCGGACGGTGTCTGGGACGCGACGCCGCTGGAGACAGAGCTGCTCACCCATGCGCGGTCGATCGTCGCAGCGCTCATCGCCAAAAGTTTGTCGCGGCTCGGGTGCGATCTGGCGTTGCCAAAAGATCGAGCAGAAATATTCTGATCCTGGTGCCGGCCGTCGTTAGCCGGATGTTGTACAAAGTATAGTGACGCAAGCGGGTATATAGCCCGTGATCGAGAGTACGCCGACGCGATATCGCTTATGGTCGCGCCGAACGGAAGCCCATCATTCTTTCGCTTTTGAAATAAAGCGCTCCATTCAATTCATGGTTTCGGTCGCGAGGCTCGAGATCTCTGTTAGCGTCTCTACTACCGGGTTGCCCTGAAAGGTCGTTCCGTTGGCGAAGGTGAGGTTCACGGACGCATTGATCTCGTGATCTAGAATGATCGGCTGGCGCGCCTCGATCAGCACATAGGTCAGATCGGCGCCATTACCGATGGTGGCGTTGGTGAATGCATTTCCTCCTATCTTTGTGTTTATTGACTTTACCATTGAAAGGGGCCGGCAACGCGTGAAGACGATGTTGGCCGCCTCGCAGTAGGCTTTCAGCGTCTCGTTCATGATGCGCAATTCCGTCAGCACCGTGCTCAACAGCATCTGTTCGCGCACGATCAGAGGAGCGCACTCCGTCCAGCCGGTAGCAATGTCGGTGAGCACGAGGGTCTGGATGAAGCTGCCGCGCGCAGATGGACCGCTATGCGCTACAAGGTCGGCCTCGACGAATCCCGGCGCCGGATCATTCCAATCTGCGCTTTTTTGATGACGTCCAACTTTGACGAAAGCTTCTACAATCGCGTTGGCGGTGACCGAATTGGCTCTAGGCAGATCAACGAGCTCATCCGCATTGCGCGGGGCCTAGTGGCAGACAATCAGATCAATGTCGCGGAAGGTAGCGGTAGAAACAAAAAACTCAACAGGTCGGCCGGGGCACAGAGCGACTGCACCCACTTCGTCCGCAGCAAACACCCAGGCGGGGACATCCCGGAGACTCTTCCGAAACGCCGATATCTTTCACGATCACCTTAAGCGCGACTTGACGCGCCGCCCTCGCAGACTTGTCGACCGCGCGGCGAATGGCATTGCCAATCCGCCGCGCGGAAAGATCAGATGCCCACTTTTCCAGCAAACTAGGCGTGTGACGCCCGAGGCGCTTGCGCCATTCCGGATTCCGCAGACGAAGCGCCCTGCCGGCGACCCCATCCCGTTGCCGTACCTCCTCGACGCGACAGACCAGCGCGAAGGCGCGCTGAACGCCGAACTCGAGGTACTTCTGCTGACCCTGAAGATGCGGGAGGCAGGTCTCCCGCCGCATCGACTTTCCCTATCCAACGCAAAGCACATGTATTGATCGCCGGCACAGATGGTGGCCCATCATGCCAGCGGCGGGTGCAACCTGCAGCCGGGAGATCTCCTCGGCACGGGCACGATCTCCGCGCCCGATGCGGCGGGGTATGGCTCCATTATGGAGACGACCAAGGGCGGCACCGAGCCCGTCCGTCTGGCGTCAGGAGAGGAGCGCCGCTTCTTGGAAGATGGCGACGAGATCATTATGACGGCTCGGTGCCGTCGCGAAGGATTTGCCCCGATCGGATTCGGCACGTGTCGAGCGGAAATCCTTTCGGTGCATGGATCGCGAGTCAGCAACTAGGCCTTAAAGATGAACTGGGCGCACATCGCTGACACCTCAGATTTTGCGGAACGTGCGGTGATCGAACGAGTCCGCGGCAAGCGCTCGATCGCCATCTATCGAATAGATGGCGAGTACTTTGCAACGTCGAACATCTGCACACATGCCAACGGCTTGCTCTCCTGTGGCCAAATCGTCGACGGTTATATCGAATGTCCGCTGCATTTTGGTCTTTTCGAGGCGGCCACTGGCAAGGCCAGAAGCGCTCCCGTCACGCGTAATCTTGCTACGTTTCCGGTGCGGATCGAAGGCACCCGAGTGCTTATGCAGTTATCTGATTGACGCGAGTTTGACGAACGCTAGACAGTTGGCTGCGAGGTTGCATATGGATTATGAAACTATGGCCGCGCGAACCGGCTCGCATCTGCAGCGCTTCCCTTTAGGCGGCAACTGCCAATGAGTCGTTGGCTGTTCAAGGCGCGGGCTTTCCACTCATCGAGGCGCGCTTCCGCGAGGCCCTGACTGCTGAGAACATGATTGAGGCGAGCAAAGGGATTGGGGATCGCAACCTGCCGAGGTCGCGCGTATGTTGGAGATTGAAGGAGTCAGGTTAAAGAGGATCGGACGTGGGTTGAGAACCAGCAAAGGGCACTTGCTGAGGCTTTGTTGACGCCTCAACGATGCGTTCGAGCGGTTGCGGCAGTGATCATTTTGCGGCGATGGATGGGTTGGTACGCGACCGAATCATTGCAAGCGGCAGACGTTGTCGCGTCGGGTCATACAATACCGGCCAAAGTTTCGACTCGTAAAGCGCTTGTCGACGCACTCACCGGCCATCAGCAGCGCGGATGCCCGTCATCAGGTTTGCCGACGATGTTGACTGCGAGAAATGGAGGCCAGGGCAGTCAGGAGCTGATTATACTGCCGGCAGTGCAAAGGAAAACGTCGCACCTCCTTCCGGCTCGTTGGCGGCGACGAGCTCGCCGCCGTGCTCGCGCACAATGCCATAACTGATCCACATGCCCAGCCCAGTGCCTTCGCCGACCCGCTTGGTCGTGAAGAACGGCTCGAAAATGTGGTTGATGTGATCCTTGTCAATTCCCGGACCGTTGTCGGAAATCCGGAATAGAATCTCGTTGCCCCCGCGTGCCGCTGAGACCACGAGCCTCGGCTGTTCCGTGCTTCGCATTGCGTCGATCGCGTTCTCGACAAGATTGACGATGACCTGGTGCAACTGCCCCTCGTTGCCAGAGATCCATAGTTCCGGCTCAAGCTCCATCTGCAGATCGATGCGCACCTGCTTGGTGCGGACGGCCCACAGGACCGCGGTGTTGATCAACCGCTCGATATTGACGCGCTCAACCTCGCCGAGCTTGCTGAAGGAAAGCCGCCGCAAATTCTTCACGATCTCGCTGATGCGAACCGCGCCCTCCATGGTACCGTCGATCAAGGGACCGAAATCCTCCAGAATATCGTCGATGCGTAAGCTCTTCTTTAGCGCGGCGAGATCACTTGCCCGGCCCCTGTCGTGTACCGCGTCGAGATAGGCGGCGATGGCGGCGCGGTAGCGTGTTAGGGTGTGAATGTTGCCGTAGACAAAACTGATCGGATTGTTCAGCTCATGGGCCACACCGGCAACGAGACGGCCCATGCTCGCCATCTTTTCCTGCTCGACAAGCTGCCGCTGGGCGCGCTGCAATTCGTGATGAGCCTTGTGCAGCGCCTCATAGGCGCGGCGGAGTTCGCCAATCGGCCGCCCCGTCAGCACAACCCCGATGAAACGGCCGCGATGATCGTGCCGCGGCGAGCTGTTGATCGCGAACAGATCGGTGCTGCCGCCTTCCGTTACGAATCTCAATTCGCCATCGACGACGTCGGTCGTGCCGCGCGGCTTCAATAGCGGCACCAGCTTGGCGCTATCGGTCGCGTCGATCACGTCGGCGATGTTCCTGCCGACCACATCCCCGACGCTGCGACCGAGCGCATTCTGGAACGCGGAATTGACCTGTTGCACCAGCCCCCGCGCGTCGCAGACGATCAGGATGTCCGAGACGGATTCGATGACGTTGGTGACAAAGGTCTGCGCTTCCTCGAGCTCCGCGTTCTTGTGCTCGAGGTCGACCTTGAGCAGCGATTCGGCTTCGCCGACTTCAGGAGAATGCGTCGCCTTTGGCATTTTTTCTCAAATCGTACCTGGACAGCTTGTTCCTGAGACCGACGCGCGACAGCCCAAGCTCGCTCGCGACCCGGCTGATATTGCCTTCGTACTTCTCCAGGCAGTTCATGATAACCGACTTCTCGAGATCCTCCACCTTGTCTTTCAGCGAGGCCGAGCCGTTAAGCTTGCCGTGGGCGGGCAGCGGCGCCGATCGCTTCCCGGTGCGGCGGCCGAGCAGCGGCGGGGCACGCAGCTCGTCCTGGTCAGCGAGCACGGCCATGCGCTGGATCTCGTTCTGGAGTTCGCGCACGTTGCCCGGCCAGTGATATTTGCCGAATTCCTCTAGCGCCGAACGCGCAAAGCGCAGGTTCGGCCGGTTGAAGGAACTCTTGACTGCCGTCAGCACGCCCTCCGCAATCAGCGGGATGTCCATCGGGCGCTCACGTAGCGCCGGCATGTGCACCGGGAGTGCGGCGAGGCGGTAGTACAGGTCGCGCCGGAAGCGGCCCGCTTCGACCTCCGCCTCCAGGTCTCGGTCGGTCGCCGCGACCACGCGCACGTCGACCTTGCGCACACGCTGCGCACCGAGCGGCCGAATCTCGCTCTCCTGTAGCACGCGTAGCAGTTTGACCTGGAACGCCGGCGAGGTCTCGCCGACCTCGTCGAGGAAGATCGTGCCGCCATCGGCGACCTCGAACAAGCCGATCCGATCCTGATAGGCGCCGGTGAAAGCGCCCTTCTTGCAACCGAATAGCTCGCTTTCCAAGAGTTCGTCCGGCAGCGCGCCGCAGTTCTCGACCACGAACGCCTTGTTGGCCCGCGCCGAACCGTAGTGGATGGCACGGGCCAGAAGCTCTTTACCGGTGCCCGATTCACCGGTGATCAGAACCGAGATGTCGTAGTCGGCGGCGCGCTTACCGAGCTCGATGACACCGTGCATCGGGCTTTCCGTCGAATGCACGATGCGGTCGAAATCGTAGAGCTCCTTGGCCACTCCGCGCTTGACAGATACGACCTTCTTGACGTGCCCCGAGGTCGGCTTAAGGTCGACACTGGCGGTCTCGGTCTCCTTCTGGAGCCGATAGAGCTGAACTGCCTCTTTGACGGTTTCGACCAGCTGGTCCGGCTGCCATGGCTTGGTGATGTATTGATAGATGCCGGCCTCGTTTAGCCCGGCGATGATGTCCTCAGACTCCGAATAGCCGGAAATGATCATCCGTACCGGATCCGGCCAGAGCTCCCGGACGCGCTTCAAAAAGCTCACGCCGGATTCATACGGCATCCGCTGGTCGCAGAGGATCGCATGGACGATCTCGCCCTCCAGCAGCTTCTCCGCATCGGTCGCGTTGCCGACGCAGAGCACCTCGAAATCCTCCCTGAGCACGCGCCGCAGCGCTTCCTGCGAGCGGACCTCGTCGTCGATGACGAGAATCGTCCCCTGAATGCTCACGATGGCACCGCGAAGCCCAGAGACCGACCTGGCGCAGGCCGGGACCGGTGAGTTGCTATGGTCAGCGGTGTGCGCGACTTCGGCACTTTGTGAACGAAGTTGTAGCGAGCGACGTGGTAGCTCGGATCGAATCCGTAGAAATTGATTCGCATCCGCCGCAGCTCCTCGTCGCGATAGGCCTGCAACGGTTTTCCGGCCTCATCGGCCGCGCGCCGCTGCTGTTTATCGGCGAGGCGTACGGCAAACTCTTCGCCCGCCGCGATGGCGGCGCCGAGCTTCACGAGGTTTTCGTTCGCAAGCTCCGAGCGCAGCAGCACGCGATCGATGATGCCGAGACGCTGCGCCTCCGCCGCCCCCATCGGCAGCCGGCATTGCGTGATCCGGGTGGCGTTCGACAGCCCCGCACGGCGTGGCAGCAGATAGGTCCAATATTCCGAGCCGTAGAGATTGCCCATGTCCTTGTAATGCGGATTGAGGACGATTTGATCGCTCGCCCAGACCTCGTCGGCGGCAAGGCTCAGGAACACCCCACCCGCGCCGGCATTGCCTCTGATGACCGAAACAACGAGCCGATCGATGGTCTTGATGATCGCGCGGGCGAGATCGTTGATCGCATTGATGTTTCGCCAGGACTCGTCCGCGGCACTGTCAGCCGCCTCGATCTCGGCGAGATGGATGCCGTTCGACCAACAGTCGCGACCACCAGTCAGAAGCAGCACCCTGATCGGGCGCGTCAGCGCGCCGCGATAAGCGTCGAGCAAGGCTTCACAGTCGCTGCTGCTCATCGCGCCGTTGTAGAAGGAAAAGCTGAGTTCGCCGACCTCGCCATGCTCGCGATATTCGATCGGCGCGTAGCCGCAGCCGGGCCGGTGCGGCAGGTGCGCGGCTTCTGCGGCGAAGATTTTTGCCGCCGGCAGCTTCAGGCTCTTCGGCGCGAGCCGCTTGACGTGGCCGATCCAGACCGCGCCATCGACCGTGGCGCGGGCAAGCGCGGCGCTGCATTGCGCCACGACGGTGCCGGGCACGTCGGCAACGTCCTGCGCCTCGTGCGCGTCGAACAGCCTGACGTCCTCAAAGAACAGACTGTCGACAAGGCCCGGCATGCCGTCGGCGCTGTTGATCTTGCGCAGGATCGTCGCGGTGGTGTCGTGCTGCCAGTCGATCGTCCGGTCCGCCTGACGGCAGGGCCCGCGCACGCGAATGCGCGGATCGTCCGCCTGCATCGGTTGCGGCGCCGGTCCGCCGGCTTCGATTGCCGCGATGGCCTCGAGCACCGCCGCGACGGCGCTCGACGTCACCTCGTTGCGGTAGATGCTGGACTTGGCCGCGCGCCGCATCGGGAAGCTGCGGAACGCCCAGACCAGACCGGCATCAAACTCGCCGTCCGCCTGCAACACCGTGACGCCCCACTCGGCTGCGCCTTCGAGAACAGCCCAGTCGAGCGCGGCCGGTCCGCGGTCGCCGGGCGGCCCGGGATGCACGATCAGGCAGCGCACGCTGCTCCAGACGTCGTCGGGGATCGTGCGCTTCAGGAACGGAGCGATCACCAGGTTGGGCCGATGCAGCGCCACGCTCTCGCGCGTGACGTCGGCATGGATATCGAGCTCAACCGAGACGTCATGGCCTCGCTCCCTGAGCTCGACGTGAAGCCGCTGCGTCAGGCTGTTGAAGGAATGTGACAGGAGCAGGATGCGCATCTCGAAGCCTCAACAGATTCTCGGCAGTTGTTCGCCCGACAGCCAGTCTACGATTCGACCGCCTCCGAAGCTCGTCGCCATCTGCACGAAATGATGATCGTCGGCTACGGCCGCGCCAATGTCGGCGGCATCGCGGCCGAGCGGATGCGCCCGCATCGCGGCCAGCACCGCCCTGGCGGCCTCCGGCGCGACGATCGCGACCAGCTTGCCTTCATTGGCGACGTGGAGTGGATCGAGCCCGAGCAGCTCGCAAGCCGCCGCCACGCCCGGCTTCACCGGGATCGCCTCCTCCTCGATACGGAAACCGAGGTCGGACTGCTGGGCGATCTCGTTCAGCGTGGCGGCGAGCCCGCCGCGGGTGGGATCGCGCATCAGGCGGATGCCGCGGCCGCCGGCCTGCACCATCCTGGCGACGAGATCGTGGAGCGACGCCGAATCCGAGACGATTTCAGTCTCAAAAGCAAGATTCTGCCGCTTGGACATGATGGCGACACCGTGGTCGCCGAGCGTGCCGGAGATCAGCACACGATCGCCGACCCGCGCGTTCTCGGCCGAGAGATCGAGGCCATCGGGCACGACGCCGACACCGGCAGTCGAGATGAACAGGCCGTCAGCCTTGCCGCGCTCGACCACCTTGGTGTCGCCGGTGATGATATGGACGCCGGCCCCGCGCGCCGCCTCGCCCATCGATTCCGCGATGATCTTGAGGTCGGCGAAGCGAAAGCCTTCCTCGATGATAAAAGTCGCCGAGAGATAGAGCGGCTTCGCGCCGGCCATTGCGATGTCGTTGACGGTGCCGTGCACCGCGAGCGAGCCGATATTGCCGCCGGGAAAAAACAGCGGCGAGACCACGTAGCCGTCGGTCGTCATCACCATGCGCCCGGCGCCGACCTCGAACGCCGACTGGTCATTGCCACGCGCCAGCCATTCATTGTCAAAAGCTTCGTGGAACAGGCCCGAGATCAGCTGTACCATGGCACGGCCGCCCGAGCCGTGGGACAGGTCGACGCAGCCATTCTTGATGTCGAGCTTGCGCTGATAGGCCTTCATGACGCACGCCTCTGCTGATGGTCGCGGAAGCGGCCATAGGTCCAATGCGCAGCGCAGGCGCCTTCGGAGGACACCATGCAGGACCCCATCGGCGTCTCCGGCGTGCAGACAGTGCCGAACAGCTTGCAGTCGACCGGCTTTTTCACCCCGCGCAAAATGGCGCCGCATTCGCAGGCCGGATTGTCGTCGACGCGCAGCTCGTTCATATCGAAACGGACCTCCGCGTCGTATTTCGCGTAGGCGCGCTTCAGCTTCAGCCCGCTATAGGGCACCTGCCCGAGCCCGCGCCATTCGAACTGGTCGCGCAGCTCGAAGATATCGGACACCTCTTCCTTGGCGCGCAGATTGCCGTCGCGGTTCACGGCGCGGCTGTACTGGTTCTCGACCTCATGCCTGTGCTCGTTGACCTGCCGAACCAGCATCAGGATCGCCTGCATCATGTCGAGCGGCTCGAAGCCCGAGATCACCACCGGCTTGCCGAATTCTTCGGCGAAGAACTCGTAAGGCGCGGTGCCGATGATGGTCGAGACGTGGGCCGGCCCGACGAAACCGTCGATCTCGACGCGGCCAATGTTGCGGATGTCGGGACTCTCCAGAATGTTCTGCATCGCCGGCGGCGTCAGCACGTGGTTGCAGAACACGCTGAAGTTTTCGAGTTGCTTCTTCCCGGCCAATCGGATCATGACCGCGGTCGGCGGCGTCGTGGTTTCGAAGCCGATGGCGAAGAACACGACCTCGCGCTCGGGATTCTCTTCGGCAATCCTGATCGCATCGATGGTGGAATAGACCATGCGGATATCGGCGCCGCGCGCCTTCGCCTTCAGCAGCGATGCGCCCTGCGACCCCGGAACGCGCATCAGGTCACCATAGACGCAGAGGGTGATGTCTGGCCGTTCGGCTAGCCGGATCGCCATGTCGATGCGCCCGGCCGGCAGCACACAGACCGGACAGCCGGGCCCGTGAATCATCCGCACGTTCTTCGGCAGCATGTCCTCCAGACCGTAACGCGAGATCGCGTGGGTATGGCCGCCGCAGAATTCCATGAAGCGATAGGGCTTTTGCGGATCGGCTTCCGCGCGGATCACTTTCGCGAGCCCGAGCGCGATCTCCTTGTCGCGAAACTCATCGGCATATTTCATGGCGCGGCTCCCTGTGCCTCGGTGCTGAGCTCGCGCAACAATTCGAGCGTCCGCCTTGCCTCCTCCGGGTCGATCTTGGTGAGGGCGTAGCCGACATGGATGATCACATAGTCGCCGACAGCAAGGTCTTCGATCAAGGCGACCGAAATTTCCTTGCTGACGCCGTCGATGGAGACGATCGCCATTTCGTCGGGCAGCAGCTTTGTGACCTCAGCAGGTATCGCGAGACACATTAGGCGGTTCCTTCCAGGCCTTGCTGTTCGAGTTGGAGCGCGGCGATCCAGGCCTGACCGAGGCTGAGACCGCCGTCATTGGGCGGCAGTTGCCGCGGCAACAGCGGCGAAAGACCGGCGGCTATACAACCGCGCTCAATCTCGGAACTGAGGATCGCGTTGAGAAAGCAGCCGCCGCTCAGGGTGACGGTCGTGATGCCGGTCTCGCGCGCCGCGCGGCCGATCCAGTCGACGCAGGCGGCCGCAAGCGTGCCATGGAACAGCTCGGCGCCGTCGACCGGGTCAATGCGATCGGTTGCAAGGCGCGCGAGCAACGGAAACAGGGACAGCACGCCGTGTTCGATCACCCAGCCATCCTTCAAGATGCGCGGCGTGCCGACCCGCGCTTCCAGCTTCATCGCGGCTTCGCCTTCGTAGCTCTGCACCGGGCAAAGACCAAGCAGCCCCGCCGCCGCGTCGAACAGCCGGCCGGCGCTGGTCGTCACCGGCACGCCCGGCTGTTCGAGCATGGCGCAGAGACGTGCGGCCTGCGGCTGCCTCGCGAAACGGCTTGCGATCGCATCGCCGCGGCGAAGGGCATGCAGTACGCTCGCGGCCATGCGCCACGGCTCGCGCGCGGCACGATCGCCACCCGGCAACTTCATCGGCGCCAGATGTCCGAGCCGTCGGAACTGCGCGGCCTCGCACAGCAGGAGCTCGCCGCCCCAATTGCCGCCGTCGCTGCTATGACCAAAGCCGTCGAGCACCAGCGCCAGCGCCGACCCCGTGATGCCATGCTCCGCCATCACTGAGGCCGCATGGGCATGATGGTGCTGGACCGCGATCAGCCGCTTCCCGCTCGCCTCGGCGAAGCGCGTCGAGGCCATGTTTGGATGCAAATCATGCGCGATTACGACCGGCTCGACGTCCAGCGTGAAAAGCAAGTGATTCACCGTCTCTTCGAAGAAGCGGATGCCTTCCGCGCTGTCGAGATCGCCGATGTGCTGGGAGACGAAGGCCTCGTTGCCGCGCGTGACCGTCACGGTCGATTTCAGGGCACCGCCGACCGCCAGGATCGGCGGCACGGCGCGCACGAGGCGGACCGGCTCGGGCACATAGCCGCGGGCACGTCGGATGAATTGGGTACGGCCCGAGACGACCGCCGCCACGGAATCATCGGCACGGGTAACGATGCCGCGGTCATGGGTGACGATGAGGTCGGCGATGCCGGCAAGCCGCAGCTGCGCCTCGCGATTGTCGATCAGAAGCGGCTTGCCGCCTGGATTGGCGCTGGTGGCTACGATCGCCCAGCTTGCATCGGCTCGCTTATGCGTCAAATCCAGCGCCGCGAGGATCAAGTGATGGAGTGGGGTGACCGGCAGCGAGATGCCGATCCGCGAGAGCTCCGGCGCGATCGCGGGCGCGAGCCGGCCGCGCGATGTCATCAGCACAATCGGCCGCGGCGAGGTCTCGAGCAAGGCAAGCTCGGCAGCATCGGCAGTAGCGATGTCGGCGACCGCGACCACCGAGCCAACCATGACGGCAAACGGCTTCTGATTGCGCTGCTTGCGCTGGCGCAGGCGCTGCACGGCCGGTTCGTCACGGGCATCGCAGACGAGCTGATAGCCACCGAGCCCCTTGATCGCGACGATCGCGCCAGTCGCAATCGCGGCGGCGACGTCCTCGATACCGTGGCTGAGCCTCGGGCCGCAGTGCGGGCAGGCAATCGCCTCGGCATGAAAGCGTCGGCTGTCGGGATCGGCATAGTCGCCCGCACAGGCCTTGCACATCGCAAAGCGCTTCATGGCCGTCGTTGGACGGTCGTAGGGTAGCCGCTCGGCAATGGTATAGCGCGGGCCGCAATGGGTGCAGTTGACGAAGGGGTAGCGATAGAACCGGCTGGTCGAATCGAACAGCTCGTCCAGGCATTTTGGGCAGGTCGCGGCATCGGCGACGATGCGCGTCGACACCCTGCCCTGCTCGCTGGTGCGGATGCAAAACTGCTCGCTCGCCATGGCGCCGACCGGCTGCACGGAGATTTCGTCGATGCGGGCGAGCGGCGGCTTTTCGCGCGGCAACGCTGCGACGAAGTCGGAGGCGCGCTCTCCTTGGACCTCGATGACGACACCGTGGGGATCGTTGGCGACGAAACCGTCGAGGCGATAGCGCGTCGCGAGGCCGTAGACATAGGGACGAAAGCCGACACCCTGCACCGCGCCGCGCACGTGCAGGCGCAGCCGCCGTCCGTCCAATGCTGTAGCCTCGCCGCCCATCGTCATTCCGCCGCCGTCATCGCGGCCGGCTTCATGGCCTCCATCCGCCTGCGGATCCAGGCATAGAACGCCGCAAAGCCTTCGCCGGTGCGCGCCGACACCGTCAGCACCTCGATCTTCGGGTTGACCCGCCGCGCATATTCGACGGTCCTGGCGAGATCGAAATCGAGCACCGAGGTGAGATCGATCTTGTTGATCAGCATCAGGGACGATGCGGCGAACATGTCAGGATATTTCAGCGGCTTGTCCTCCCCCTCGGTGGTCGAGAACACCACGATCTTGCAGGCTTCGCCAAGATCGAACGCTGCCGGGCAAACCAGGTTGCCGACATTCTCGATGAAAAGCAGCCCGCCGTTCAGCCAGGGCAGCCGGTCATAGGCCTCGCCGACCATGGCGGCATCGAGATGGCAGCCCTTGCCGGTGTTGACCTGGATCGCCGGCACGCCGGTCGCGCGAATGCGCTCGGCATCGTTGGAGGTCTGCTGGTCGCCTTCGATCACGCCGATCGCAAAACTGTCCTTCAGCTCGGAGACGGCACGGACCAAGAGCGAGGTCTTGCCGGCGCCGGGGCTCGAGACGAGATTGAAGGTAAGCACCTCGTCGGCGCGGAAGCGGGCGCGATTGTCGGCGGCGAGCCTGTCGTTCTTGCCGAGGATGTCGCGCTCGACCTGGATGATGCGGTCGCTGCTCAGGCCGGCGATCTTCTGGCCGGCCGGATTGGCGCCGCAGTCGAGCAGCCCGGCATCGCCGTGGGCGTGATCGTGGTGATGACGGTGATCATGGTCATGACCGTGGTGGTGGTAACGATGATGCCCGTCGTGACCATGATCGTGGTCATGATGATGATCATGGGCATGTTCGATGGATGCTTTGCCGTCGCTGCAGCCGCAGACCATACACATCAGTCGACCTCCAGTTCCCTTACGCGCATCTCTTCGCCGCCCGTCACCTGCAGTTGATAGCCACCGCAGGATGGGCATGGTTCGTAACGCTGCTTGATCTCGATGCTTTTGAAACACGCCATGCACCAGGCTGTCCCGGGCGTCTCGACGATCTCGAGCCTCGCCCCTTGCGCGATGGTCTGCGCAGCGACCGCCTCGAAGCAGAACTTCATGGCTTCCGGCGCAACGTGGCTGAGCGCGCCGATCTCGAGGCAGACGATCTTCACCTTGGCGAAGGAACGCTTGCGCGCTTCCTCCTCGACGATGCCGATGATGCCCTCGCACAGTGCCATCTCATGCATGGCCGGCCTCACGAAAACTGAGGCTGAAGCCGACGCAGGGGTCGAAGGAGCCGACCAGCGCGCGAACCGCATCTTGGCCCGGCCGGCCGGCGGCGAGCGTCGCGCCCTTGAGGCTTTGGACCAGCGGACCGCGAGCGTGAAAGTTCCACTCGGTCGGTGCCAAGAATTCGAAGCTCGTGATGCGATCCTCATCGTCGAGCGCGACGGCGTGGTACAGCCGCCCGCGCGCGCATTCGACGGCGGCAGCGCCCTTGCCTGCGCCGAGGCGATAGCTTGCGACGACGCCGTCATCGGGATCCTCGTCGCCGCCATCGAGCCAGGCGCAGAGCCGCGCGACCTCGGCGATGCGCGCCTTGAGGCGCGCGGCCGGGCCTGCCGACGAGACCGGCTCGCGTTGCGCCCTGCGCGCCCACACACCGGTTTCCGGAATCTTGCCGCCAAGTTCCGGCGCATCGGAGTAGGCCGCCCCATCCGCCAGCAAGCGCGTGACGATTTCGAGGTCGTCGGCCGTCGTCAGGAATGATTGCTCGGCCATTGCCGGCGACAATACTTCGCCATCGCAGCGCGCGACATAGGCGGCGAGGGCGCTGCCGGGTGCGAGGATCTGGTCTTCGCCGCAAATTCCCAGCGCGCCGAGCGCGGCCTTGATCTGTGCGACGACGTCGCGACGCAAGGCTTTCGGCACGGCGTCGCTGGCGCCGCCGAGAACCGTGCTCGCCTGCATCATCGCGCGCACGGCAGCAGCGCTCGTGGCGTCGAGCGTGAGCCACCCGACGAACAGGCCGCGCAGCAATTCGGTCAGCCGCTCGGCGACGACAGCCGTGACGCGACGCCGCGCCGTCACCGGTGTCGCCTCCTGCCCCTGCGCGGCCTCGACCGCCGACAGGAACGCCACCTGATGGGCGACGGAGCAGAGCGAGAAAAGCCTTGGCAGCACCGAGAGCAGCGACATCGCCGGCTTGCCGGCAAACAGCCGCGTTAAAGGCGGCCGGCTGCGCGGCCGGATCGCGACGTCGGCGATCGTGCCGCTGGCGAGCCACACCGTGATGTCGATCTCGTTGCGGAACCCCAGGCTCATTCACGCCGCTCCGTCAAGGCACCGCGCAGGAAGTTACGCCGATCGATCGGGGTTGTCGCAGGCTCGCGACGGCGGACCGCTTCCTCACTGTCTGCCGGCAGCATCAGTTCGACAATGGCTGCTTCGGCCGTCGCCCGCGCCGCGGCCATGTCCGCGAGCTGGAACATCGGCGAGAACAGCGAACAACTCGCGATCCGGCCCATTTGTCCGACCTCGCTGATGATGAATTCGATGTTGCCCGCGGGAAAACGGACTTGCACGGTCGCGCCCGACATCGTCTGGGCCACCGCGCTCGCAGGCATCACCACGTTCATGAACCACGGCGTGACCATGATGCCCACGATCGTGCCGTTGAAGCGGCGGAAACCGACCGCCTCCACGCCGAGCGCATCGTTGTAGATCGGCAGATCGCGCATCGCGCGGTCGCCGATCTGCCGATAGCTTCCGGCCAGGAGATCGCCCCACGCCGCGGCGTCGGCGTCTGCGACGGGAACCGGCGCGCCTCCCGTCATGCTTCGATCGCCATGAATTTGGATTTCGGGGCATCGCAATTCGGACAGTGCCATTCCTCCGGCAGCGCGGCGAATGGCGTACCGGGCGCGATCTGCGCCACCTCGTCACCGTCAGCCGGATCATAGACGGTCCAGCAGATGCCGCATTCCAGCCGCGTGATGTCCGCGACGTCCTGACGCACGCCAAAATTCTCGAAGGCGCTCATTTGAAATAGGCCTCGATGATTTCCTGCAGCCGCTCGGCGGAATCCTCGAAATCCTCGTCCGCCGCAAGCGCGACGGTCGGCACGCCGCTGACTTCGAGCGTATCGAGAATGATGGTGTCCATGGCGTTGAAGAACTGCACCGACCAGACATTGCGGATGCCCGTGGACAGCACCCGGCAGGTGCCATAGCCGCGCGACACGAGCTGAATCGGTCCGTTCCGGATCGTGTCCTGCAGAAAGCTCATGTCGACCGGGCTCATCGGAAGCAGCGTGAAGTTGATGATCTGCGAGGGGATGCCGGGCCGCCAGGCCAGGGCGCGCTCGCGGATTTCGGCGAGCACCGGCAGCACGTTCATGGCGCCCCCCGGCACCTCGCCGATCTCGAAATCGGCGGATGTCAGGTCGGCGGCCGCGCGCTTGACGATCTCGGGTATGGCGCCGATCTCGAGATATTCGTGGCTGGCGTCGGACTCGAGCCGCACGCGCCAGATCCCCGCCAGCACCGATTCCTGGATCTGGGCCAGCGATCCGTCCGGCAGCGCGACGACGCCACCAACCTCGCCTTCGCCGAGCACGTCGGCGATGAGCTTGCTCTCGAGCTCGTTGAGATTGGCGAGCCGGAACAGCTGCGTCGGCGCGTCGGCTTTCTGGCCCGCGATGGCATCTGCGATCCGCGAGAGCAGCGCGACCGCGTTTGGGCAGCTCCAGGCAAGCTCCGCGCTGTCGAGCGTTGCAAGCTTTGCCAGCGCTCCGGCCGCCGTCAGGCTGCCTTTCGACGCATTGAGACTCTCCTCGCCGATCGGAAACACGCTGACCGGTTGCTCGGCGCCTTCGGGCGCATCCCAGAACCCGACCTTCATAGCTTGACACCTTGCGTGCGATGCTGGGGAACGATGGTGACGGCGACCGCGGCGGCTCGCCCGCGCGGACGATCGATCAGTTTTGTGATGCGATCGACATAGACCGACCAGTCCTGGATCTTGGCGATCAGCCCCAGCGTCTCGCCCTTGGCGACGAAGATCAGCGTCGGCTGCACGCGCACGCCAAAACGCTGTCCGACCGCGCTCTCGTCGCCGCGCGCGATGACGGCACCGCGCAGCCGGCCGCCGAAAGCGGTAATCAACTCCGGCAGCACCACGGCGACATCGATCGCCTCCGGGAAACGATTGGGATCGCCCGCCGACAGCAGCACGGCGATCGCGCCGGCAGCATCCGCCTCGCCAAGAAAACGATCAACCGTCGCGGCGTCGATCTCAGGCAGGCCGTGCCGCGTCAGATCATTCTTCCCCACCTGGAATTCCATTAGACCTCCCCTGACAAGCTTATGTTTTCGCTCGGAACAGAGGTCAGCAAGGTATGTGCCAGCATATCGCTGGCAGTAGCAATGAATCACCTATTTGATTACATCGGATATTTTTACGAACCGATGGCAACGCTCGTTTTAATGATAAGATACTTTCCGTCTTTATTATTTGCAGTGGAAAGACAGCTTGCAGGCCTATCGCCACCGCCAATCCGGCCGCCGGTATACTTGAACCGGGCCGGTCTATTCGGACCGCAGATGTGCCGGCAGCTGCGGTTCTCGGTCGATGAGGTCGGCAAAGAAGCGATCGCAATTCTCGCCCCCGACCGCCGCGTTCAGGCCTTCGATCGCATCCGCGATCAGGCGCGCCTCATCCTCGTCGAGCAGACGGATCGCGGTGTCGATATAGACCAGCACCTTCGCGCCCACCGGCGGGTTCGAAAGCAACAGTACGGAGACGCGGCGCTCCTCGCCGAGAAATGCGCACAGTGCGGACATGCCATCGGTCTCGACAATCGTCATGGGTAAGCCGAGGCACATGGTCCAGTCTCCAGAGGCGCGGTCAGGCCGGCCGCGTCTCGTAATGGAGGTCATCGATGTCGTTGGCGAGCAGCCGCTCGGACTCCGCCAAGGGCGCACTGCGCCGCGTTACTTCGATGCCCCACTCGGCCAGGATCTCGCAGGCGAGATCGATCGCCGGCGCGATCTGGTGGCGCACCGGCGGCGTCAGCGGCCCGCCCCAGTCTTCGAGATCGAGCGGCTGGCAGCCGATCAGCACCAGATGTTTCGGGCAGCGGCCGAGCAGGTCGGCGGCGCTGATCACCTCCTGGAAGCCGGTCTGGTGCAGGCTCATCTTCTTGGCGCCGGTGAAACGCGGCACCTCGTCGTCGCGTGCGAGCTTCAACCGGCCGGGTTCGAGGCCATAGTCGATGGCGTCGAACACGATCAGGCGGTCGGCCTCTTCCAGATAGTTCACGAGGTAGAGGCCCTGGGTGCCGCCGTCGAGGATCGTAACGTTATCAGGCACGACGTAGCGGCTGTGGAACTCCTCCACCGCGCGCACGCCAAAGCCTTCATCGGCCCACAGGATGTTGCCGATGCCGAGCACCAGGATGCGGTCGTGTTGCGAGGATGTCGGCATCGGTAGCCTTCCCGTTTCAGTCGCGGAATTGCCGTTCGCCCGAGATCATCGAGGAGATGATGCTCTGGCGCGACATGATGTCTTCGCGGATCGCCGCGTAGGTGTGCACCATCAGGAACACCACCAACGCCCACATGCCGAAATGATGCCAGGTGTGCACGTCCTGGCTGTTCGGCCAGATCGCAAACACCCAGCCGAACAGCTTGTGCTGCCAGCTGTCGATGCCCGCGCCTTCGGAATAGAGCGCAAAGCCGGTGATGATCATGAAGGCCACGAACAGGGTGAAGCCGGTGAACATCGCGGTCTGCGCCAGCGGATTGTGGCCGACATACATTTTCGGCCCGCGCTCAAGGAACGCGTACCAGCGGATCTCGTGCAGCACTTCTTTCCAGAACTGCTTGCGATGCACTGGAATGTAGAAGATCTGCCGGCAGTGGTGATTGCCGACGAAGGCCCACAGGATGCGCGCGAGGAAGAATACCGCGAGCACCTGTCCTGCAGAGAAATGAGCAAAGCGGATATAACCCATCACGAAGCTGGCCGACGCCTCGCCCTGGACCGAAGGCAGCGGCGTCCCGATTAGATAACCGGTGACCATCAGGATCAGAATCGATAGCGCGTTCACCCAGTGGCAGATGCGCACCGGGGCTTCGTAGACATAGACGGTGGGACGCCCCACCGCACGCTCGCCCGCCGCATCGGCCGCAATCGCTGTGAGGTTCGGCTCGGCTTCCGCAGAAGGCACAACTGCATCCATCATGGTCGCCTCCTACCTGACCTTGACCTTAGCGAGCTCCTGGCCGTCCGGGCTCACGACGTGTGTCGAACAAGCCAGGCACGGATCAAAGGAATGGATCGTGCGCAGGATCTCGAGCGGCTGCTCGGGATTGACCATCGGTGTGTTCATCAGCGACGCCTCGAAGGCGCCGATGTTGCCCTTGGGGTCTCGCGGCGAGCCGTTCCATGTGGTGGGCACCACGCACTGGTAGTTGTCGATCTTGGTGTCCTTGATCTTGATCCAGTGTGCGAGCGCGCCGCGTGGCGCCTCGGTGAAGCCAAAGCCCTTGGCTTCCTTCGGCCAGCTTTCCGGCTTCCACTTGTCAACATTGGCAGTCGAGCTGTCGCCGGCCTTGATGTTGGCGATGAGCTTGTCCTGGAAGTAACGCATCTGCTGTCCGGCCCAGACCGATTCCAGTGCGCGCGCCGCGGTGCGGCCGAGCGTCGAGAACAGCGCCGACATCGGCAGGTTCAAATCCTTGAGGAACTTGTCGACGGGATCCTTGAACTCGGACTTGTTCTGCGCGTAGCCGACCACCCAGCGCGCCAGCGGGCCGACCTCCATGGCGTGGCCCTTCCAGCGAGGTGCCTTGATCCACGAATACTTGCCGCCCTCGTCGAGCTGCTCGATCGCGGTCTTGGTGCCCTTCGCATTGGGACCCAGCACGTAGTTCGGCTCGGTGATGCCGTCCCAGGGATGCAGGCCCTTGGTTTCGTCGGGGTATTTGTACCAGGAGTGGACCACAAACTCCTGGATCTCGTCGGGGTTGGCGTGATCGACGGGAAACACCTCCGACAGATTGCCGTTGATGATGGCGCCGCGCGGTAGCTTCAGGCTCCGGGTGGAATAGTCGTTGGCGTGTTCGGGCACGTCGCCATAGGCGAGCACGCTCTGGCCCGAAATGCCGCCGCCATAGAGCCAGTCCTTGTAGAACGAACCGATCGCCGCTACGTCGGGTAGATAGACCATTTCGTTGAACTCCATGATACGGTCGATGATCGAGGAGATCAGATTGAACCGCTCCATGTTGATGGCGCCGACCGCGCCGGTCCCGTCGACATTGATCGGACAGGGCACGCCACCGACCAGCCAGTTCGGATGCGGATTCTTGCCACCGAAGATGGTGTGGATCTTGACGATCTCCTTTTGGAAATCGAGAGCCTCCAGATAATGCGCCACCGCCATGAGGTTGGCCTCGGGCGGTAGCTTGTAGGCCTTGCTACCCCAATAGCCGTTCTTGAACGGCCCCAACTGACCGAACTCGACGAACTTCTTCAACCGGATCTGCAGATCCTTGAAGTAGCCGGGCGAGGACAACGGCCAGCTCGAGATCGACTGCGCGAGAGTCGAGGTCGCGCGCGGGTCGGCCGAGAGCGCGGAGACGACGTCGACCCAGTCCAGCGCATGCAGGTGATAGAAGTGGACGACGTGGTCGTGCACCTGCAGGGCGAGCTGCATCAAATTGCGGATCGAGTTGGCGTTCTCGGGAATGGCGATCCCGAGCGCGTTCTCGACCGCGCGCACCGACGTCAACGCGTGCGTGCCGGTGCAGACGCCGCAGATCCGCTCGGTGAACGCCCACGCGTCGCGCGGGTCGCGGTTCTTCAGGATCACCTCGATCCCGCGCCACATCGTGCCGGTCGAGACCGCGTTGCGGATGACGTTGTCGGCGTCGACATTGACCTCGACCCGCATGTGCCCCTCGATACGGGTCACGGGATCGACGACAATGCGTTTGCCGGAATTGTCGAGATTGAAGCCGTTGGGAGTTTGGATACCCATGGTGTTCCTGCCCTAGTGTGTCTTTGTCGCTTAGCTGTTGTGATCGGCGTCTTCGCGCTTGCTGGCGAGCCGCTTCACCGCGGTCACAGCCGCATGCGCGGCCACCGCGGCGCCGACGGCGCCGGCTGCCGCCATGCCGATCTGATCGGCGTTCTTCTCGATGCCGAACTGCTTGATGTTGGTGAGACGATCGTAGAACGAGCCCTTGTCCCAGAAGCCGTCCTCCGAGCAGCCGATGCAGCCGTGACCTGACTGGATCGGGAACGACACTCCGCCGTTCCAGCGCACCGTCGAACAGGCGTTGTAGGTGGTCGGGCCCTTGCAGCCCATCTTGTAGAGGCAGTAGCCCTTGCGGGCGGCCTCGTCGTCCCATTCCTCAACAAACTGGCCGGCATCGAAATGCGGCCGCCGATAGCACTTGTCGTGAATGCGCTGCGAGTAGAACATTTTTGGCCGGCCCTGGCGGTCGAGCTCGGGCAGCTTGCCGAAGGTCGTGATGAAGGTGACGACGCCAGTCATCACTTCGGCGATCGGGGGGCATCCCGGCACCTTGATGATTGGCTTGTTGGTGATGACCTTGTCGATCGGCGTCGCCTGGGTCGGATTGGGTTTTGCCGCCTGCACGCAGCCCCAGGACGCGCAGGCGCCCCAAGCGATGATCGCCATCGAATCCTCGGCCATCATCTTCAGCTTCTCGACGAACGGCATGCCGCCGTCGATGCAGAACATGCCACCTTCGTTCAGCGGCGGATTGCCTTCGACCGCGAGGATGTACTGTCCCTTGTGCTTGGCGCGGGTTTCCTCGAGGATGGCTTCAGCTTGGTGACCGGCTGCCGCCATGATGGTGTCATCGTAGTCGAGCGAGATCATCGACAGCACCGCATCCTTGACCAACGGATGCGCGGAGCGAATGAAGCTCTCGGAACAGCAGGTGCATTCGAGGCCGTGCATCCAGATCACGGGCACGCGCGGCTTGGTCTCGAGCGCGTTGGCAATGCGGCTCGCCGCGAGCGGCCCGAGCCCCAGGCTCGTCGCCGTCAGGCTGCAGAACTTGTGAAAGCTCCTGCGCGTGATGCCTTGCCGCCTGATCACGCTGTAGAATGTTTCCGTCGCCGCGCCCATGAATCGTCCCGTCTTCGGCTTTGACTTGTCGATGACGCCAAGGACAGCAAGAAGCAGGCCAACAGCCGGGAGCGATTCAAAAGTGAAGGGATTCCAGAACGTTGCTGATCTGAATCACTCTCATGAACGGTACGCGGGGACACCGACAACACGAGGAGCGGAAACAATTCGATTTGCAGCCGGCAAGGAAGTTTCCGGCCTCTCGCCGGAAATACTTTCTTAGTGCGCGGTGCACACCATACTCGACGCTGGTTAAGATGCAGGTTTAATGGAGGTTTAGGACCGGAAGCCCTCTCACAGAACACGCATTGTTGTGGGAAACAACTAACCATCACCGGCAAGGATGTAACCACGGATGAAGCAAAGGCGGCAGACAGGGGACTCGGAAAAACCGACGTTGTAGCCATGCACAAAGAGCATCATGCCATCGGCAGGATTTGCGGTAGCGGAGGCGAACTCTTCGCGAGAAAGACGATATAGCTTCTGGATTCGGAAATGCTTTCTGTCGTCTTCCGCCTCCTTGCGTAGCCCAAACCAGCTCGTCTTCGGCGTCTCCACTTCGCCCATCTTGTGAACGACCGGAATACTGACCGTCACGTGGCCAAAGGTGTTGGTGGCAGAACGAGCATAGGAGATCTGGCTCAATTCGAGACCAGGCCCGCCCATCACCACGCGATTCGTGGCGAAGTAGGGGGGGGGGGGGGGGGGGGGGGGGGGGGGGGGGGGGGGGGGGGGGGGGGGGGGGGGGGGGGGGGGGGGGGGGGGGGGGGGGGGGGGGGGGGGGGGGGGGGGGGGGGGGGGGGGGGGGGGGGGGGGGGGGGGGGGGGGGGGGGGGGGGGGGGGGGGGGGGGGGGGGGGGGGGGGGGGGGGGGGGGGGGGGGGGGGGGGGGGGGGGGGGGGGGGGGGGGGGGGGGGGGGGGGGGGTTGATCACGACCTCGGCACCGGTGGTGCTCTTGTCAGGAGGCGCCCTCTGGCTCGCCTCACCGGTTGTCGGTCGCCATGGCCGATAGCCATGATAGTGCCGGACAGTCGCGGTTCTGTTCATGCGTGAAACCAAGCGCATGTCCGAATTCGTGGACCGCAACCGCACGAATGCAGAACTCGCGTCTATCTCGACAGCCTTTGCTCCAATGATTGAAACTGAAATTGAGAGTTATGCCCGATGGCTTGCGGTCAAGGTATTTTCCGACGACGTCGGTGTGAGCGCCCTCGTCAGCGACCCGCACGTGCACACCGGGCGCGCCGTCGGTACACAACGGCCAGGTCTTCGAAAACCACACGCCGCCGTGCGCCGCAGTCTGCCAGGTCTCCGCAACCACTTTTCGAACCAGGTCGCCATACTTTTGATCCTTCGGCTGCAGATTCTCCCAGCAGCCGGGGATTTCCTTGATCTCCCATTTCGAGCCGCGAATGACCGTGCCGTACAACTTCATTTCGGACACGCCCGACGGAAGCGCAGGCGAGCATTTGCGCCCCAAGAGATCAAGAGTCTGGGTAACCAGAGGCGGACCATTGTCCTACCGCGTCGGGGTTGGGGTCGGCGGGAACACAGGCACCGGCGCCACGATGAATCCATTTGTCCGGGGTCCGGCGCCCGTACGGCGTCCGGCGCCTCCCGGGAATTCCTGCGACTTCTCTCCTCCCGGCGAGGGAGCCGTGTAAATCGGATTATCCTTTGATCCAAGCCTGGATGGAGAAAAGTGTATGTCATTTGCGCCGGCTCCGCGCTCTCGGTAGGCATCGCCGGCGTGAGATTGTTAGCGGCGATGAGAATAGCGTTGTCCCGCAACCAGGCTGCCAGTGGCTTGGACGCGTCGACAATGATGCGCTTATAGGCGGCTCGGTCCGGGTACTTGTTCTCAGCACGCCCCTCGAGCTCGATCAGGTCCGCCGGCGTTCCATGATAGCAGCCGCGCTCATACGTTGCCGGTCCCGCGGCCGCTGGCGTCGTATCGGACGCAAGTTGTGCGTTCTGTTTCATCAGGAATGACCAGATCAGGTCATAGGTATCCTGGGCTGAAGCAGTGGGACCCCATGGGTGATTTCACTACTGGTCGCGCTCAGAATCCGTTTGTAATCAAACGCTGTACCGGAGCCGAGCCCGCCCGTATCGGTCACCTTCAACTCCAGGAAGAAAGTGCCATACAGGAACGGATCAATGTCGAAATGAGCGTACCTGTCGAAGGCCTCTTCAGGGCGTGACTTCTAGATTTTGAGGTATTCCTTCCGCCTCTCCCGTTCGATCTGGTAGAAAGTCACGACCTCACATCGGATCGACTTGAGGAAATACGGCAGCCCACCGGCCGTGATCACGCCTGTCTGCGGTTCATGAATATAATACAGACTGGTACACCCGCCCATGGCGAGGCAAATACCAACGCAAGCCGCGGCTCGACTGAAATTCCACATATGACCGCCCCGTATCCGCGTCGAGCTAGCCCGTCTTATTCGCAAGAGTGCGCCTGAGGGGTTGGCGAGCGTGGTGTAAAGCGCTGATACGGCGTAGGATTCGGTTGCAACCCATCACCTTCAACCGCGAACGCCACGTCCGCCATGACCGACGATACGATTCCGCCCTTCTCGTTTCCGGCCGTTCACGCCAAGAAAGTCACAGCTGCCTTCGATGGTGGGCGCCTAATCTCGAATGGGGGCGTGATGCTTCTGGCGATGGCCGAGCGGCGTCTTGGTTTGGCCGACAATTTGGCCCGGGTGTTCCCGGATCGGCGCGATCCGACGCGGGTCGTGCACAGCCTTGTCGATATGTTCCGCGCGCGCATGTTCGCGATCTGCTGCGGCTACGAGGACGCCGACGACCTCGATCATCTGAGGTCCGATCCTGCATTCAAGCTGGCCTGCGGACGGCTGCCGGACGCGGGCCGGGATTTGTGTTCCCAGCCGACGCTGTCGCGGCTGGAGAATGCTCCGCGCCTGCGCGACGTGATTCGACTGACCTGCATTTTGGTCGATGCATGGATGGATAGCTACCCCCACCAGCCGGCATCCGTCACGCTCGACATCGATGATACCTGCGACGTCGTCCGCGGCCATCAGCAGCTCTCGCTGTTCAACGCTCATTATGACGAACGCTGCTTTCTGCCGATCCACGTCTACGACACGGAGAAGAGCCGGCCCGTGGCGGTCGTGCTGCGGCCCGGCAAGACGCCGGGCGGCGTCGAGGTGCGTGGCCATCTGCGCCGCCTGGTACGGCATCCGCACGCGATGGCACAACACGCGAATTACGTTCCGTGGCGACGGACACTATGCCCGGCCGGAGGCAATGGCGTGGTGCGAGACCAACGGGCATCGACTACATCTTCGGTCTGTCCGGCACCAAGCCGCTCGCCAGAAAAGTCGACGAGGTCGCCGACGACATCCGCACGCGACGCGCCATCGAGAACCTGCCGGTTCTGCGTGGCTATACCGAGACGCGCCACAAGGCAAAGTCCTGGGATCGCGAACGGCGCATGGTCGCCCGTATCGAGGCGACGATGCTCGGCCTCGACATCCGCTTCGTCGTCACCAGCCTCGATGTCGGTTCGGCCGAGTGGATCTACGACAGCCTGTATTGCGCGCGCGGCCAAGCCGAGAATCTGATCAAGCTGCATAAGACGCAGCTCGCCTCCGACCGCACCAGCTGCCGTTCGGCGCTCGCCAACCAGGTCCGTCTCGTGCTCCATACGGCCGCTTATTGGCTGATGCTGACCGTGCGCGAGGCGATTCCCAAAGTCCGGGAATTGGCCGCTGCCGAGTTCGCGACGCTGCGTCTTCGGCTCTTGAAAATCGCTGCCCGTGTCGTCGAGACCACGAGCCGCATTCGCCTTGCGTTCGCCGCGGCATGTCCCGAAGCCGACCTGATCCGCGGCTTGCCAGGCGCGCTGCTGCCGCTCGGTCCTTGACCGGCGGGGCGTGCGCCCCCGTTCGCCCACCCCATCCCTCAAGCGCGTTGCAAAGTACGGGTCGTCAGGCGGTGAATAGCCGAAGGCAATCCTGTGCGCCTCGTCAGACAAGATGTGCGGCCGCATCAATCGGACTAAAAAGCCGCACTCTCACGAATAGGACGGGCTAGGCGCGGCAGCGACCGTCCTTTTCTTCTTGGTCAATCCACGCGCTGCGGGCGTTGGCCTTAAAGAGCGCGGCGCTATCTGGTCATCATGGTGGTCGGCAGTAGCGTACCGTGCGCGATATTGTACGGCTTAGGTGCTTTGGCTCGCCATGTTTTTGCGGGAGCGACTTGAAGAGCGAGTCGGCCGGCTACAACTTCGGCCTGCTCCTGCGATGGCCCGCAGACGTGCCATCATCCGTGCCTTCGCCGAAACTGTCCCGGCTCAAAAGATTGCTTAAATCATCGCTCGTCCGCGTTTTTCACGGAGCACTCTTTATTTATTTGTTTGCACTGCTCCCTTGAGGATTGGGAATGAGCCTAAATTGGCCGCCTATGCGTCAGGTTGTGGTCAGCCAAGCTGTATATCCTCCTCCGCGCGGAGCTTGCGCGGCACGAGCTCCAGCGTGCAATTGTGCCGAGAGGAGAGCGAATCTGATGTATGGTAGAATCGTCGGATCGTCCAGCCAGCCTGGAAGCGCCAGCCATGTTGATGAATCTGGAGATGAGGGAGAGAGTCCCCGATTTGCGGACACAGTTGCGGGCATGGAGCCCGGTACGTCGTCGTCGGTGACAACGACGCCATACTCTCTGGCTTCCAAGCCGCCGATCATAGAGATCGATCAAAATTCCTTCGAAAACGGACTGAGGAGATTTTTGGGCGGCGACATCAGGCACATCGCCGGTAACCCAGAAGAGTACTCGGATCACGTGTCCGAGAAGGCTTGGCGCACAGGAGCGGTTGCTGGAGGCTACCTCAACACTCCCGAATATTCAATCAAGCCAGGACGATTCTACAGCTATCAGTTAGGTGACGAAACCGTCGGGCTTTTAAAAGCAGGTGGGCCGACTCAAATCGAGGGGGAGCAGTTTTGGCAACAGTTTGGACGCAACGATATCACGTCCGTGGTTGAGCTTCGGGTTACTCATCCGTTGGTCGATAACGCGGGCGATATTCTGCTGGAGCATCAACTGCGACTGGACGGCGACCATCCCTTGGTCTTGTCACGTCCTGGCATGGAGGGCATGGAACCCCGTCTGAAAAAAATGGGTTTTGTCCACATGGGTGGTAATGATTGGGCGCTTGATCCTAACCAGCATCCCGAAGTGTGGACGAAGAACGAGAGCAACGAGTGGCAGCGAGTAGACAAACCTACGAAGTATCTTACTAAGGTCGAGGATAGTGACACCGCTTCTAGTGACACCGCTTCTGAAGCAAGTGTCGAAAGTGCCGAAACGACCTCTTCAGGTGGTGATCCATCAGCCCTCTTGCACCAGTACTTCGCAGGATTGCGCATGGAGTAGAACAGCCGCAATAAAGAGAGACCTGGGCAGGAAATAACGGCTGTTTCGTGAATGGACGCGGCGCCGCGAAGGTCCTAGCGTTAAACGAGGGGGGCGTACGTTAGCAGCGTGCGCCCCATTCGCCTGCCTATCCTATTCAGAAAGTAATGTAAAAAGGCACTCCGCTCCATCACAGTGCGAACCACCGATGCGAGGGGCGACCGCCGGTCTTGGTCGAGGCGAACCGCTGCTCGATCTGCTTGGACTCGAGAAGCTGTTGGGTGACGTCGTTCAGACGGCGCAAGTCGAACTCGCCGTTGACCATCTTCTTCAGCGTCGAGCTAGCCCGTCTTATTCGAAAGCGTGCGCCTGAGGGGCTGGCGAGCGTGGTGTAAAGCGCTGATACGGCGTAGGATTCGGTTGCAACCCATCACCTTCAACCGCGAACGCCACGTCCGCCATGACCGACGATACGATTCCGCCCTTCTCGTTTCCGGCCGTTCACGCCAAGAAAGTCACAGCTGCCTTCGATGGTGGGCGCCTAATCTCGAATGGGGGCGTGATGCTTCTGGCGATGGCCGAGCGGCGTCTTGGTTTGGCCGACAATTTGGCCCGGGTGTTCCCGGATCGGCGCGATCCGAGGCGGGTCGTGCACAGCCTGGTCGATATGTTCCGCGCGCGCATGTTCGCGATCTGCTGCGGCTACGAGGACGCCGACGACCTCGATCATCTGCGGTCCGATCCCGCATTCAAGCTGGCCTGCGGACGGCTGCCGGACAGCGGTCGCGATCTTTGTTCCCAACCGACACTGTCACGCCTGGAGAATGCGCCGCGCCTGCGCGACGTGATCCGACTGACCTACATTTTGGTCGACGCATGGATGGATAGCTATTCATCTCCGCGCGGGCTTTAGGCGCGAGATCCATCAAGCGAGCCATGGTCAAGGGCTCGTAAGGCCGGGAGCGTTGCCACAACGAAAGCAGTCGACGACAAAGTCGTCGTCTGCATCAACGCTGGTCAGTACCTCGCTCCGGGATCAGCGGCGCGCCCCCGATTGAGATTGGCCCTTCTGGTTTAGAAGGTTGGACCACTCGCTTGGCCGGCTTCAAAGCGGAATGGGCGGCCGGCGGAGAAGGAACAGGGGGCGTAGGGGCGGGAACGGGCAATTTCTGCAAAGATTCGATCCTCGCCGTGAGCGCCTCGATCTGGTCCGCCATCCGCTTCAAATCGGTTTGCTGGGCACCGATGTTGCGATTGAGCTCTGCGATCTCATCGCTCGCCTTCTGTTGTCCTGATCGAATCTGGAGGAGAGCTTCCCTATCCTCAGGTGACAAGCCTGTAATCGGGACATGCTCATGCGCCGATGACGTCGCGAAAACTGTCTCGATGTTACTCCAATAGTAGGCTGCCCCGGCGCACAGACCAACGGAGATGACCACGAGCGCTAGAATCCAAGAAGCGCGCCTTGGCGATTTGTGCAAGACGGGCGGCAACTCCGAGGCGTTCGCTTGATCAATCACATCCGTCATCCTCAGCCTGTCATTCCCATTCATCGGCCTTTCTCGTTGACGGGATAACTCGCAACGGTCAAGAGCTGCGGCGAGATCCGGGTGCTGACCGCAATTTCCCCGGCAATCTCGCCATCGCCATGTCAGCAATCGCGGTGCGATGTCGCGATTGGAGGTCGGCACGCAGCTGCAGGTGAAGCGTTCTTCTAGATTCGGCACCATCGATCAACCATCTCCGTGAGCGTACCACGAAGGCGGGGCTTCAAAAATTGGAGCCGCGCGTTGTCGATCTCTGGCCGGACAGGATCATCGATACGACCGCAATCCATATAGGTTGTGAAGCGCAATTCGATCTGCAACGCCTTGGTCGAAGCGCTGTAGTGTTTCCTGCCGCCGGCAAACGGTTCATTGGAAACTGCCCGGAAGCCCCGTCGCTCGAACGCGATCACGGCGTTGGGTCCGGCCGCTCCTGATAAATCGATGTCCCGTCGAACATAGACTCGGAAATCACAGCGTCCTGGAAAGGACCAAATAGCAGCCCTTCAGGATCGCGATTTAAATCGGCACGTATCGACTGTGTGTCGCCGCAATGCTCGTGATTCCCAGATCTGGCAACCTCTGGAAGATGCCATCGTTATTTCTTAGCCATGTTCGGTGAAGTTGAGTGAAAGCGGCCGCAATCGACGGCGGAACGAAGGTGCCGCTGTGGGGACACTAGCAATCACCGGAATGGATATGCCTGGCGCAGGTTGCCCGACTCGATACAGCTGTGGGCAATGCCCTCTGGTCTGCGTATGTCCGCGGACGATGGAGCTCATGGGAAGCGCGCCTCACTCACAATAACCGAGCATCAGCTCGGAGCTCGGCCGCCCAGGCGAACCGACGCGGGGAAGCAATCGAGGGACACCGCCTTCGCCGCGATCCAGCATGATCTTGCGCTTTTGCGCCGCATTCCGTTGCCGAATACGGGATAACAGCAGCGAACGTCACCTCAAGTTGCACCAAATTAGTGATCCAAGATGCGACTTCTAAGCGAACTCTTTTGGGGCTTCAATATGAAGAGATTTCTGGGATTTTTGTTGATCGCTCAGTTCTTCTTGCTTTTCGCCGAGGCCAGGGCGCAGGGGCTTCCTGCTCCCTCATACTGGAAGAATGAACGGGGTTCAGAGCTGTATGTTTGGTCCACTAATGGCAGGGCAATCCAAGGGACTTTCACGAACCATGCTCAAGGGTTTGCTTGCCAGGGTATCCCTTATCCTGCATCGGGAGCAGTCGGTCCAACCGGACTGTATTTTGTTGTTACTTTTGCCCAGTGCAATTCGTTCACCCGGTGGGTTGGAAAAATTAACGGGGCTCAAATGCCAACGTCATGGACGCTGTTCTACGTTGATAAGAACGGAAAGCCCGGCAAGTTGAAGGGCGCGGATACATTCACGCGCGTATGGTAGTTTTCAATCTTCTTGCAACGTGGCGACCTTAGATCGACAATTCGCTCTCGCGAGTTTCGGCCTGCGTCTCTTTGAGACGCGTAAGCTCCGTTTCGCAATGCTCTGGGCTGTCCACGATCAGCAGGTTCGATGCTTCCCGCAAGCCCTGTTGGAACGGCCGAGGAATTGCATCGAAGGGCCTCCCCAGATCCGAAAGGACAGTATAAGCTTGCGTCCAAACTTGTCGGACGATCCGTGCTTTAGCATTTGTTTTCAGGTTCTTGTTTTGAAGCCCAGCGCGGGGTCCGCTAGGGGCCGCTAATGTGTGCGACGATCGTGCCACTGCGTTTGGTTAACGAATGTGAGTTTTCAGCTCTCGATACTTAAGATTCTCGCCGGCCAACCGGAGGGCCGTGCGAGTCTCGCTGTCCTGAAGGATTACCTGGCGGTATTCTACACCAGCGGCCCGGAGTGGACGGCTCGTATGAAGCGATTGGCAGAGCGGGCCCCGGATCTCAATATTTTCGGACAGAAGCTGGTTGCGCGAGAATCCGGACAGTGGATCATAACGGAAAAAGGCAGGGCCTTTCTTGGTTCGCTGGAACAGATGGCCATGCCGACCACTCAAGAGCGAGCGCTCGAAGGATCGCGTGAGAAGCCTCTCGCAAGTAAGCTTCCCGTTCTTCCACCCGCGCTGCAACGCCGCAGCGCCAGCCGCAGGCGTCACGGCCAGAAACAGCCGAGGACGCGGGACGATCGATCGGCCTAACGGCTCTGTGAAGCTCATCGCGATGACGATGTCGCTCAATAGTGAGCGGCGGGGCAACATCGCACGCGACCTACGAAGAGGGTCTTGATCATTCTGCGAACACTAGAACCTATCTCAAAATTGTCGAAACAGGATCAGCAGGCAAGCGAGCTGGACGAAGCCGAGGAAGTTTTGCGGATAGAACTCCCAGCGGACCAGCAGGCGCCGCCGCCACTGGATCCAGGCGAAGAAGCGTTCGACCAGCCAACGCCGAGTATAACGACGGAGCCTGCGGCCGTCCTGGGTGAGCGACCTCACTCGGTTTGAACGGTGTGGCGCGATCATCTCGATGCCTTGTGACCGCAGTTCATCGTCGAGCGCATCGCTGTCATAGGCGCGGTCACCGATCAGGTTCTCTGGCTTGGCCTCGATCATGTAGAAGTCGAAGCAGAGCTGTACCAAGCGCACTTCGTGATGGTTCGCGGCATGCGTGCTCACTGAAAGCGGCAAACCGCGGCGATCCACAATCGCCATGATTTTTAAGCCCTTTCCGCGCCTCGTTGGGCCGATCTCTGCACCGCCGCCTTTGGCCATCGCAAAGGCCGCGTCGATGAAACACTCCTCTTCGTCGAGCAAGCCTTTCTCGCGAAGTTCGTTGGCGATATCGGTCAGAACGCGTCGCAACACTTCATTGCGACACCAGTTCTGAAAGCGACGATGTACGGTCTTATAGTTCGGATAGCACTGAGGCAGCATGTGCCACTGCGCGCCCGTGTTCAAAATCCAAAGAGCGGCTTCGAGAACTTGACGCGTCGCAATCGGCTTCCGGCCCGGCCGGCCGTCGGCAAGGTGCTCATCCGGAAAGTGTTTCCGGATGCGCTCCCATTGCTCGTCCGTCAGCCGAATCATCTTTCCTTTATAGCCGATCGACGCTGATCTTCAATTTTGAGATAGGCTCTAGATAGATCGCGGTCGTTTGCATGGAGATATTGTAGTGGCAACCGGTATAGTAAAGTGGTTCAACGCGACGAAGGGCTACGGCTTTATTAAGCCGGATGATGGGGGAGCCGACGTATTCGTGCACATCAGAGCAGTCGAGAAGGCCGGCTACACCGCTCTTGCGGAGGGGGCGCGGATCAGCTTCGATGTCAAGATGGGTAGCTCGGGTAAGGTGTCCGCAGAAAATCTGCGTTTTGGTTGATTTGCGCCATCAGCTTCGCGGCCGTCGCTGTGTAAGCCGAGCAATGCCTGCGCGGCTCAAGCGATCATCCCTGGGGTCGAGAGCTAGCTAGACCCTATGTTTGCCTTCTGAGGTGACGGGCGGCCCGCCCCGCGGCAAGCTCCTATCGAGGGTTGCGCCGGATGGTCCGGCGCCGAGCCTCAAGCATGGGGAGCGGGCCTGATGAACGATAGCATTTTCGTGGGGCTGGATGTGCACAAGGCGACGATTTCGGTTGCAGTGGCCGAAGCGATGCGCGGCGGAGAAGTTCGTAACTTGGGGATCATCCCTAATCGCGCCGATCAAATCGCCAAACTGGCGAAGAAGCTTGGCAAGGGTGACCGGCAGGTAAGTTTTTGTTACGAAGCCGGGCCCTGCGGATATGGCCTGTATAGACAACTGACGGGACTGGGGCACAACTGCATCGTGGTGGCTCCCTCGCTGATCCCGATGAAAGCCGGCGATCGGGTAAAAACCGACCGGCGCGATGCGGCGATGCTGGCCAAGCTGCACCGGAGCGACGAACTGACAGCCGTGTGGGTTCCGGATGCAGCGCATGAGGCCATGCGCGACTTGGTGAGAGCCCGCGCCACGGCGATGCGTGTGCTCGGCAAGGCGCGGCAACATCTCCAAGGCTTCCTGCTGCGACATGGGCGCATCTATGCCGGGAAGAGGGGGTGGACTCTGGCTTATCGTCGCTGGCTCACCACGGTGCGCTTCGATCACCCGGCGAGCCAAATCGTTCTGCAGGACTACATTCATGCCGTAACCGACGCTGAGGCCCGCGTGGACTGCTTGACCAAGCGGATCGAGGAGCTGGCGCCACAATGGTCGATGACGCCAATCGTAGAGGCCGTGCAGGCCATGCGCGGCATCGCCTTCATCGTTGCCGTGACGGTGGTTGCCGAGGTTGGCGACTTCTCTCGCTTTGACAATCCTCGCCAGTTGATGGCCTTTCTCGGCCTCGTGCCGTCGGAGTATTCGAGCGGCGCAACCATCCGACGCGGCAACATCACCAAGGCTGGCAACGCTCTGGCCAGGCGGGCTCTGATTGAGGGGGCATGGACCTATCGCATGCAAGCCCGCGTCAGTCGCAAGCTCCATGACCGTAACGAGCGCCTGCCTCAAGTTATCCGCGATATCGCCTGGAAGGCCCAGGTCAGGCTATGCGCTCGCTATCGGCGCTTGTCGGCGGCCGGCAAACCCAAGGTGATCGTCACCACCGCCATTGCACGTGAGATGGTCGGCTTCCTGTGGGCGATCACTCGTCAAGTACAACTCGGGTCGGCCGCCTGAAGAGCGCCGACCATATCGGTGCCCAGGGCAGGAGGCAGGGCGCGGTGGGGAATCCTCGTGGCCTGTTATGAGCCGGCATTGCCGACGCTCGCCCTCTAGACCGAGGCAGCCCCAAGACGAAACCACGGTCATGCGGTAGCCAACCCGCGCATGAGAGCTTGATCAACCGTCGTCTTTGGCCCTGCCTCCTACCGTGGGCACCTTCGAAGTCCAGCGTCCGGGCGCTCAGCCGGAAGCGGCTCCGCTTGATCGAGTCCCTTGACAGCAAACATGAGAGCAGGCTGTTGAAGAACTCAGCCGCGTTCGCAAACGAGGCCTGAATCGTCGCCATTGTGTATGTAGAAATGGCCGACGAGCCTGCCAGCAGTGCCGATGATAACCCATCCGCGACCGCAGACGGGGTCATTCTCGTCGTGCCCTTCCCATGAGAACTCCGCGCAGGGCGAACCGTCTCTCGCGCCGTAGCGGACGTCGAGGAAGCCCCTCAGCGCACCGAAGGCGACTTCACCGTCGGACTTGCCATCGAAGGTGAGATGCGCCTCTTCGACAAGATCGAGGAAGTCGCTGTCCCAGTTGTCCATTTCGACGATGCGCCAGCGGCCGGCAAAGGCCTTGGCGAAGCCGGGCACCTTGGCCATCAGCCGGTCTCCGCTATCAGTTTGGGCAGCCGCACCAGATTGTAGGCGCTGGCAGCGAAGGTGAAGGCCCATGCGACGCGATCACGGCCACGGAAGCTGGTCTTCTCTTGACCGGCGACCGTCTTGATCCAGCCGAACGCCTCCTCGATGCGCTTGCGGATGCGCTGGCTGACGGCATAGCCGCTGTGCCGGGTCGTTCTCCCGTCGATCGAAGAGCTGCGGCCGCTGGTGTTCTGCGCAACATGCGGCGTTACGTTCATCGAGCGCAGCTCGTTGACGAAGTCCTCTGCGTCGTAGGCTTTGTCGGCGCCAAGCGTGATTGCTGTCGGCCGGTCGGCACGAGGCTCAATCATGTGCAGCGCGGCCACTCGCTCGGCATGCCCGTCGGCCCGCGTCAGGCAGGCGTCGACCAGCAGTCCGTGGCGGTTCTCCATCAGCCCATGCCCGATGAAGCACAGCTTCCTCTCCTTGCCTTTACCTTTGCGGTAGAGCCTGGCATCGGGATCAGTCGTCGAAGCATGGGTGTCGTTCGAGCGTTTCTTGCCGTGGGAGTCCGCATCAGCATTGCGCCCGCCGCCTTGCGCCGGCGGCTCGCCCGAGCCGTCCTTGGGTTTGACGCTCTTCATTGTTGCCGCAAGCCCGACGTCATTTGACGAGTTTGGCGAGTATTTCGGGAGCGTCAACGAAGGCGAACGGGTTCAGGAACTGCCGCCCCCATAGGAAATTACGATCGACCTCTGTAAGTGACGCGGCGTCGCATACGTCATTCCAGAATGTCTTGATCGCCCTGATCTGTCGAGCAATGAGATCCGTGGCCTCGTTGGTATCGAGCAGGAAGAGCGGCGCCGCCTTCAGGCAAACGGAGATTTGGCTTGTGCGTTGCTCGCCGACAATGAGCATTGCCTGGGTTGTCTCGCCGACCGTCCTGACTTGCGGGCAGATATCATAGGCGGGCGTCAGCGCGAGATCTTTTCCATTCCAAAAGCCGGCGTGATTGCGGGCATGATCGTCTGTATTGCCGCAAAGGATATTGAACACCATCCGGCCATACAATTCTTTGAGCGTTTCCTTGGGCGAAGTGAACCGGTGACGGATAATAGTCGCAAGGTCTTCGTAGCTTGCGTAACGCGCCATCATCTCGTCGAGCCCGAGCAAGGTCAGCGCTGATACCATGACGCGACGCTGCCATCCGTCATCGACTTTCTGCCGATCGAAACGCTCGATCAGCAGCACCTCTTTGCCGGCGGCGCGCTCGAGAGCGACGGAAGCGGCGGCAAGTCCTGCTTTGGCGGCCAGCCGCATTGCCACGAACTCGGCTTTCACGACATTGTAGAGGTCGTTCTGTGAAGAGAACTTGGCGATGTACTTCTTGCTGTCCGACGTGATCATCGTCTTGGGCCGGGCACCGCCAATCGAGCTTCCGTGCAGAAGCGCGCGATCGAGGTCCTGCGTCAGCGGCAGGCCCTTTTCGACGAGCGCGGTCGCGGCTTGAAGTTCTTCGAGCGATGCAGCCGAAGCCTCCCGCGGCACGTACTTTTCTGCCGACGACTGGAAATCGAGGGCTCCGATGCGGTCGGAGCCAGATTCGAGAAGATAGGTCAGTTCGTCGATCTCCGCAGCGTCGACCTCCTTGCTGCTCTTCCCGAATTTGCGGTTGATGATTACGCGACGTCCCCAGGCGTCGGGAGCCGCGTCGCGAATGCAATTAGGCATCATCAATCCCGGCGTCAGGGGAAGGACCCCACGACGTAACGGCAGTTCCGGATCGTAGAGCGCAATGGCGTTGTTGCGCGCGAGATAGGTCTGTCCGTAGTTGAAGAGGAACTGATTGCCAGAGGCAAACAAGCGGCCGGCCACGACCGGCGTGGTCTTACCGGGTAGCCAGACCCATACGAAGGCCTCGGCCGGCTTCTTGTCAGAAGTCGTCATCGGGCCTCACGCGCGGGGCATGGACGGCTTTCGGCAGTAGCCTCATCACGGCCGAATTCGATGCGAGAGCGCTGGTCAGCGTGCGTTCATCCGCTTCAAACAGCGGTACGCCCGCGATGGTGGCGGCTTCGAAAACGGCGCCAAGTGTGCAGCCGAGATCGCCATTCTCGATACGTCGCAAGAGTCCACGGGAAAGGCCCGCCCGGTCGGCGAGCTCTTCGGTCGTCATCTTGCGATCGATGCGGGCCTTGCGGATGAGCTGCCCCAGAAGTACAGCCGCATCCTTGGCATATCGAGAGTATGGTCTCGTTTTCTTGGGCATCTCACAATCCATTAATAGACCATTGTGGCTAGTATGGCTCATTTATAAACCAATCTCGAGGGTCATGTCAAGTTCTGGTCCATCTGTGAACCAAATCCACTCATATGGCTCGTTAATGGATCATCTTGCCTTGCGGAGCCCGAGTTTGAAGCGCAATCAACCGACTGCGTATAGCCGATCTCGCCACTCGGGTTTGTGAACGAAAACTGCTGCAGCTCCAGGCACCCCCGCCACCTGCAAACCCGGGCGGAAGCACACCAAAGTCCCAGCCTGAAACGACAGACGATGAAGCGCTTACACGTTCATGTCTCTCGAGATCCGAATCGTAAGATTCGAGTCCTCCCGCCGATCGGAAAGCAGAAGCGATATTTCGCGCTGACATTAACGGTGATCCATGCCGAAGAACGCGGGACACCGAAGAACAGAAAGAAAATCGAGTGGAAACTGATCACCGACCTGCCCGTTCAGTCACGCAAGGACGCCATTGAGAAGCTCGAATGGTATGCGCTGAGGTGGAAAATCGATGTGTTCCACAAGATCCTCAAATCGGGCTGCAAAGCTGACGAGTCGAAGCTCAGGACCGCCCAACGGCTTGCCAATCTGATCTCGGTCTTTTGCATCCTGAGTTGGCGGGTCTTCTGGATGACGATGCTCAACCGCTCGGCTCCAGATGCGCCACCGAGCCTTGCGCTGTCCGACATCGAGATCGACCTGCTTGATCATCTTGTAAAGGATAAAGGCCAAAGGTCGTTCCGACAAAAATCACTGTCTCATTACCTGACCAAGATCGCACGACTCGGCGGTACCTCGCGCGCTCCAATGATCCCCCGCCCGGCAATACGGTTATGTGGCGCGGACTGTCACGCCTTACTGACATCGGGTTGGGCGCCGTCGTTGGGCAGAAATTGTGAGTAATTGAAAGCTTGACCGGATGTGTACGTCCCAAACAGCGCCGATGCGTGTGGAAACGGATTTCGCCGTCGCAAGCGGCTATGGCTCGCTCGATATCGTCAGCAATCAGGAATCCTGGAACCGACGCCAGTTGCCAATTGGCGAAGAGCGTCCTGCTCAGCGCCGCATCTTCGAGCAATCGCCAAGGTCCGCACAGTTAACGAGTGACCCACATTTGCTTGAAGTCTAACATCGGCAGCACGGATAGTCGCACCAGCTCTCCGGCGCCATTTACAGGACTGAGGTGCAGACTGTCGAGGAGCTCAAGCTAAATGATCTCGAAGTACCTCCGACGTTCGAAGTCGGTGACCCGATGTTGAACGGCTTCCCATTCCCAACGGCGGGAGCAAGAAAAGGCTTCAACAAACCTTTCTCCGAAGACATCATTGGCCGCTGGAGACTGTGCAAACCGTGATGTTGCCTCTGATAGGCTTTGGGGTAGTCTCGCGGACGGACGACACATCTCCACGCCTGCATCACCGACGATCGAAGCCGGTAGTGCCACATCCGTCTCGACGCCCAGTATTCCGGAACCAATGGCACATGCGAGCGCGAGATATGGGTTCGCGTCTGCGCCAGCCAGCCTATACTCCAGGCGATGGGCCGACGAATCTCCCGGAATCGCACGAACCGCGCAGGAGCGGTTGTCAACTCCCCAGCTTGGACAGATTGGTGCCCAGCAGCCGGGTACCAATCTCTTGTAGCTATTGAAGTTCGGCGCTGCGAGCACACAGAAATCATTCATGTATTCCAGTTGTCCGGCGATGAATTGCCTCATAAGCTTCGAGACGTTGCCGAACGCATCGCTGTCGTAAAACGCATTCTGACCATCCGAGGACATCGAGATGTGAATATGGCCGGACTGGCCAGGCCATTTCTCGGAAACCTTGGCCATGAATGTAGCCATCATGCCTCGCGTTTGCGCCCAGGCTTTTATCATCGACTTGAATATGGTTGCTCGATCGGCAGCTTCCAGCGCATCACAATGACGAAGTGACGCTTCGACCACGCCAGGCCCCGTTTCAAAGTGCAGTCCGCTGAGAGGTATTCTAGCCTTCTCACAAAGCGCCAAGATCTCATCGAACAGCTCATGTTGCGCGACAGAGCGCGCAATCGAGTAGCCGAACGGGCCCCGTGTTAAAGGAGCCCATTCGCCGAACGGCTTATCTTCAATTGTGTCGGCGTTCTCCTTGAACAGCATAAATTCAAACTCGAACCCGGCAGCGCAGCCGTATCCGTGATCAGCGGCCCTTCTCAGGACCTTACGCAGAATACCGCGCGGGCAGATGTTCTCATGTGCGCCCGTGAACTCGGCCAGGTAGAGATATTGATCGCCGACATAAGACACTGAACGGCCGGTGCCTGACAGAATACGCAGATCAGCATCTCCGAACGCTGATAGCGGCTTTTGCGTGAAACTGGCCGGAATGACCCGGTCCGAGCAATCCCACGCCAGCACCGCTTCAGAGAACTTGATAACTTTATCGCCATCCGACAGATCTTCACCTAAGACGTGTTTGCCTCGCAGGACGCCATCGAAGTCGCTTACGCCGATCATCGCCGCGCGGGCTGGATTCGCCCCGGTCAACCTGGCATTAGTTGGCATTAGTCGCGATCCACTAAATCGAACACCTGATCCATCCGCATTGCTCGCAACTTGTCATAGTCATCCTCAAGCTGCGTCAAGTCGCTATTCACCAGATAAACGATGCCTGGTGTCGACGCCAAGTCGATCGTCGGAACCAGCTCTTGACCAATCGGAACGAATGCAATGGCATCCGCGAAGCTCGGGAGCTTGCGGATAGCTTCGAGTCCCGGGTAACCGACAACGACACCGCCCATATCGGAGATCAGCGAGACGCATAGTGCGTGAGCTTGCCGCTTGTATGGCCCGCGCAGCCTCATGTACTCACCAAAGCTCTTGGGATCTGCGTAGCGCCAGGCCGTCAGCGTCATATGGTTGTGCCCCAACGCCATGGTTCGTGCTTTTGCCGACATGGTCCCTTGAAGCCTCGCTCCGAAGTCCACCAGAACCGGCCCCCGACGATCGACAATGATCTCAGCATGAGCTGGTCCGTCGACGATCTGAAGCGCCTGCAACGCACGCACCAAGTAGTCGGACAGCTCCTGAACGATTGGTTCGCTGCCCCCCAACAACCTCTCAAGTGAGCAGACCGATGATGCCCCCTGAATAGGAACGGTGTCATAGGTCCAGGCCTCCGTAACGAAGGCTTCCCCGTCGATCGAGACGGCATTTACGGTGTATTGCTGGCCGTTTATTTTTTCCTGCCCAAGGGCAAAGCGATTCAACGCTCCGACACGGTTCGTCTTCCCGACAATTGCGCTTATAGCCCGCTGAATATCAGCATCTGTCGAGCAAAAGAATACATCCTCGGTACCAGTACTGTTCAGAGGCTTGATCACGATCTCGTCGAACTTCGCTTCACGCTTCCAGCTTGCGAACTCTACAGCACTGTCGGACACGACTTGTCTGATCGATCGCACGCCTGCAGAGGTCAGCGCGCAAGACAACCGCGCTTTGTCACGCCGAGCAGCCGATAGCGCGGTGCCATTCGAAGGTAAGCCCAGCCGCTCCGACAAAGAATCGGCGAGCTCAACTCCGGTCTCGCAGCCCGCGATAACGAACTCCAATTCCCTACCATGGAGAGCCTGAAGATGATATTCAACGATGTCGTCATACCCCATGTGCTCGCTGGGGCGAATGACTTCATCATACAGATCCGCATTGAAATGCGATTGGAATATGGGTGGAATCTGTGCAGCCGACATCGCATGCACCGTTCCAATTCCATAGCGCTTGAATTCTTCCGGTAGGTAGCGGCCGGTAGAGTATGCGTCTACGATTACACAGTTCCGTTCTTTCATGCGGATCTCCGATACTGCAAGTAGATGCTGCCGACAGAGACAGCCGTAATGAGAACATTTCCAACGAACGTATGTGACGAAGGCACGATGCGAGAATCGAAGTACTGGAACAGGAAGGTGATGATAGGGGCGGTGGACAGGACCATGTTGACGGTGAAGGGCTCTAGGCGGCGAATGCCCTGCTGGATCAAGAGCAAAGGAACAATGATCGTCGACAGCCCAGTTGTTGCGATCGCAAACCAATGCTGCGAGATCTCGATCACCATAGATGAATGGTCGACCAGTCCCAGCAGCAAGAGAATCGTTCCATAAAAGCGATGCGCCAGCACTTGTCGGCCAGAAAAGCCACGGTCGAACAGCAGTTTAACAAGTATATTTGTAACGGCCAGCGATAGGCCGGCCACGATGGCCAAGACGATGCCAAAGGACGATCGAGCCCCCCACTCCACACCCGCGTTGCCGCTGGCCGAGATCCAAATCATGTAGCTCCCGATCGTCGCGATCGTAACGCTCACGACAATATCGGATGCTGGAGGGGCGCCCTGGCGCCTGATCAGTGCGTTTAACCACACTGTTGCAGTGGGCCCCAACGCCACCATAAAGGCGACGACGATCGCAGGTTCAGCGTATTTCAGGCCGATAAACAGGCCGATCCAGCTGATCGCTGTCACGACATTGAGCGCGACGAAGATCAGGAGCGACCATTTCGCCACCCTTGCTTCGCCTCCCTCGTGGTGAGCCAGGAGATTGAACGTCAGACAAATCACAGCGAAGGACAGCAGGAGCGCGACGAACACATCTGCTTGCTGAAAATACGATGCCGCATAAACCTCGCCTGCCGCGCTCACGACGACATAAAGCGCCACAAAGAAAACTCCTAGAGCGAAGCGATTCGTCAATCGCGCACTCTTCCTGTGCCCGCGCGGCGGCGCACGGCCCTCGCAGGACCAGACGCGTACATCGGCTCCGAGGGATTCTCGTTTCGACCTGCACGGACCACGTTTGGTTTGAAATGTCACAATCCGCCTCTAGTGCTTCTTAGTTCGGCAGTACCCAACACACGCCTCTCCAAATGCCTTGAACAGTTGCTTGCTGAGGAGATCGGTTGAGACGTGCCATTCGGGGTGCCATTGCACACCGATTTGCAGCGTCGGCGCGCCAATGACCGAAGCCGCCTCGACCAGACCGTCAGGCGCCCACGCCTCCCGCCTCAGCGCCGGGGCAAGCGCCTCGATGCCTTGATTGTGCAGCGAGTTGACTTGCGCTTCGATCGTCCGCGCGACTGGAAAGAGCGCGCCATCGGAACATATGCTGACGCTGTGCGCGGCGTCGTACTGACGGTCTCTAGGACGATCTGACTTCTCGGCATGCATCGCGCCACTTTCCGGCCTCCACTCCGCAAGCGATGGGCGGAGTGTGCCGCCGAAATAGACGTTGAGTTCCTGAAGCCCACGGCAGATGCCCAGAATAGGCATTCCGAGCGCGATGGCGCTCTCTATGGTTACGGCAGAGAGCCTGTCCCGCGGGCGGTCAAGGATCCCAACCTCAACGTCCTGCGGATCAGCTTCCGTCAAGGACGCAGGCGCTCTCAGGACGGCGGGGTCGATGTTCGATTCATCACCAGTCAACACCAGGCCGTCGAGCCGGCGCATGATCGCCGGGGCGATCTCCTCCCTCGCGTCTTCGGCGTCGACCGTCGGCAATATGACGCAAGCCACTCCCGCATGCCGATGGAGTGCCTGCACGTACTTGCGCCGCAACCAGTCGCGATGCACACCATCGACCAAAAGACGGTTCGAGGTGACGCCGACCACGGCTCGGGCGCGCTCTGGCCGAAGCAACGTCACGCCCCCTGCCCTCGCGTGCGAACGTCGGCAACGGACTGCTCATACAACCGTCGATTTCGCTCTTTCAACTGAGCTATGACGCTAGGTTGACCTTGAGGTCCCTTGACAAAGAGCCCGCCCCAAGTAGCGGCAACCTTCGCGTAGTTCGGATCCTGCATTCGGATTTTCTGAGCTTTGCGCAACAGCCAAAACGGGACACCCGGCGAAAGGTGATGCTCAAGATGGTATTCATCCAGATTCTGTCCAAGGATGGCCCGCTCGAGGAAACTTCCTTTCCGATTCCTGGTGAGATAGACGTTCTGCGTCTCGGTTTCGCACATAGGTGAGTGCTCAGCGAGCTCGATAAACCAGCCGAGGACCTGAAACGTGGTAAGATAGGGCACGATCCAAAACAGGACGACGATATGGAGCAGCCCAAGAGCATATGACCCGGCCAGGATGCTGATCCAGAAGAGATAGAAGCCATACTTGTCGACAAGTATGGCTGAGCGGCTCTGATCCTCGGCATTTGTGATCGAAAACCGATTCGTCCAAAGATATTTCAGATACGTCACTGTTGCGCCGCCGAAGATCGGCTTCCAGATGATGTTGAAAGCGTACCGCTCCGGAGGCTGCACGTCGTAAACGCCGCTGGCCAGGAAGAACTTCAGGTCGGGATCCTTGTCCGGGTCGCCGAGATAGGGATGATGCAAATAGACGTGCGAGATTCGGTAGGCCCAGTGGCGCTGGAACAAGGGATAGGCCGCGAACAGAATGCCGAGCACATAATTCCAGGTCGTGTTCTTTGCGAGCGTGCGGTGAGCCGCATCATGAGCGATGGTTGTCAATCCGCGCTGATAGGCACCAATCAGAAGAACGGCCAGCGGGTAGAGCCACCATGAGACGGACACAGTCGCGAGCGTGCACGCTGTGATCACAGCGTAATCTTTAGCAATATAAGCGGCTCCCGTTATGTTGTCGGGCCTCAACTCGGAGAGCTGCCTATTGATCTCTCGGCTGAATTGAACGGCCTCATAGCGTGATGACCTCAATTTCCAAGCCTCTGCCTGATTCATGAGAACCTCTTCCTGATCGCCTTGCGGTTGTCAGATTGCGGAAAGCGCCTTGTCCAGATCGCGTACGATATCGCTGACATCTTCTATGCCGACGCAAAGTCGGATCGAGCCGCCAAATATGCCGGCGGCTTCGCGCTTTTCCCGCGGGACGGTGGTGTGGGTCGTCGAGACAGGATGGGTCACGAGCGTGCGGGCATCCCCTACATTCGAAACGTGATACATCAAGTCGACGTTCTGGATGAACTTGCGCCCAGCCTGTTCATCCTCGACTTCGAACATGACCATCGCCCCGTGCCCGTATGCGGCATTGAGTGTCTGGTCGACGGTTTCCCGATCGGCGCCTTCAAAGAGCCCCGGGTAGAAGACACGGCGCACTTTAGGATGCTCCTTGAGAACGTCGGCCACGATCCTGGCATTCGCGCAGTGCTGCTTCATGCGAAGGGGCAGCGTTTCAAGCCCTTGGATTAGTTGAAAGCTCGCAAACGGGGCGATCGCCGCGCCGGTATCGCGCAACCAGGTCATGCGAGCCTTGAGGAGAAACTCGCTCTTTCCAAGATCGTCGACATCGCGCACCGCGTTATGCCAGACAATTCCGCCATGCGCATCGTCGGGACGGTTGAACAAGGGAAAGCGAGAGGCTCCCCGGTAGCTAAACTCGCCGTTGTCAACGATCAGTCCGCCGAGCGTCGTGCCATGGCCGGATATATATTTCGTTGCGGAGTACGTCGTAATCGCAGCGCCAAGATCTGATGGCCGGCATACCAGTGGCGTCGTCGTATTGTCCACGACCAAAGGCACGCCGTACTTTCGGCCGATCTCCACCAGCTGTTTGACGGGGAGCGGAATCAGACAGGGATTCGAAATCACCTCTCCGAACAGGCATATCGTGCGATCATCAATGGCACGTTCGAACGTCTCGGGCCTTCGAGGATCTGCCGTCCTCACGCTGATCCCAAGACGCTTTAATGTGTTGTGGAGCAGGTTCCAGGTATTGCCATATAGATACGGAGAGGCGACGACATTGTCCCCCACATCGCCACTTGACAGGTTGACAATAGCAAGGAACGTCGCCGCTTGACCTGACGCAACGGCGAGGGAGTCGCTTCCCATATCGACGGCGGCGTAGCGCCTTTCCAGCGCGCGGGTCGTCGGATTGATGATCCGCGTATAGGTGAACCCATCAGCCTTGACGTTGTAGACATCAGCAATGTGGTTTAGATCGCCATCGAGTTCATAAGCCGTATTCTGGTAAATCGGCACTGCGACGGCTTTCGTCACCGGGTCGTGTCGATAGCCCGCATGCAAAACAGCAGTCTCGGCGGAAAACGGCAGCTGCGGGTCCCCAGCCGCTCGAGCCGCCATCTTTACGCGAGCCCCGCATGTCTCTTGGCCCGATATCGGGCCCGCTGACCGAGCCTGACCGGACCGGAAATATGTACGAAAAGCGCACCCCAACTGCTCGATCCAGCTGGATTGGATTTCCCCGATGCAACCGACTCGAAAACTCCGCGTCGCAAGATGCAGCTTCGAGTAGATGTAAAGGTTGTGGGCCGCCAAGTGGCGATACAGCCCATCGAATCCTGCCTGGTCCACGATTCCGGACGGCGCACTGAACGCGACGCAGACCGGCGACTGCAAGTCCGCGGACAGCAGCGGAGACACTACTCCTTCGAGTTCTTTGACGAGATCGTCCCTGACCTTCTCGTATCTGCAGCGCCTGGCATCAATGCCCTCCTCGTGCAGAATCTTCAAGGCCTTTGTCGTTGCCTGAACGACGTGGGTGGGAGGGGTCGATCGCCACTCACCGGTGCGCTCGAGTGAGAGCCATTGATCTCTCACGTCGAGCACAAACGACCTCGGTTCTTGAACCGCATTCTCCAGCAGCTCGCGAGACGCGATGACAAACGCAACTCCCGGCGGCCCTTCTATGCACTTGTTGCTCGAGGTAACCAGGACGTCAGGTCCACGCTGGCTTAGGTCGATATTAAGGGCGCCGAAAGAACTCATCCCATCGATGATGGTCTTTACGCCACGTCGCCTCGCCTCCTCCACGATCGCGTCCAGCGGATTGACGATTCCGGTTGTCGTCTCACAGTGCACGAGACACAGGTGCGTAACGCCAGGGTTTCGGCTCAGATGCTCGCCAATTTCTTGAGAATCCAAAGGATCGGTCGCTCGCTTGACAAGCTTCAGTGCTTCGACGCCCCACAGCCGCAAAATTTCTAAAATGCGCTCGCCATAGATGCCGTTTATGCAAACGAGCGGCCTGTGGGCTCGGGACACAAATGAAGAGAGAGCGGCTTCCATTGCAAAGGAGCCGCCTCCCTGAATAGGCACCACCGAATGGTCGCCAGAATTTCCCAGCAAGTTGAGCATCAGCCGCCTCATGCAGGCGGTCACTTCCTTGAACTCGCAATCGCGCGATGCGAGATCAAGCTGCATCTGGCTCCTGACCGCCAGCGATAACGACAATGGACCAGGCGTCAGCAAAGAGCGCTGTCTTGTCAAACCATTCCTCCTCAAGTTGTATTCGTCAATGGATCTGGAGTACGCCCACCCCACCAGGGGAGCCCCTGTGGCGAGCGTCGACTTCCTCGGTCAACAGCTTAGGAACGTCATAGATCGCGGGCGTCCGAAAAGCCTGCCGGATGACAACCTCCATATCTCATCGCAGATGCAGAGCGATCTTCAAAGCTCCTCACCGATGCCATTCAGACCTCCTAGAAATTGGCTTTGCGACCGCGCCCTCGAACGCAATTGGCGCCGACGCGCGCTCTCACCCAGCCATCACGCATGCGCAGGTTTTAGCGTGGTCGCCTTTCTTGCGTCGCGAAACGGCAGGTCGGCCGACCGACTTACGTGTGAACCTGCGCCATTCAGGCAAACTTGACGTTTGGAAATCGATGCAAATCATCGCGCCCGGATGCAGATCAAGGCATGGCACACTTGATAATCGTCGTTGGCAGCGGGAGTCTGATGCGTGGGCTTGAGACTTGATGCATTCGCACACCGTCGCTCGTTGGAGGGTTTGGGACGCTGATGACTGCCGTTGTCCATTTCAAGATCGTACAACTTGACGTTAGGGGCGTTTCAACCCTCTCCAGGAGTTTCTCGCGTGAATTTTTCCTGACACGTCCTCCCATCTGGCGGCGACAAGCCGACGTGGGCGGCAGAGTGCGGAGATTCACAGCGAGATAGAAGAATTTGATAGTTCGACATCAGGACCGTCGGCATTCCGCCTGCGAGCGCGATACCTGCAGGTAAGTGATGGCCCAATCTTCCCGTTCACGTACGATCCTCGCCATACCCCCAGATGGAGGTACCGAGCTTCTCCGCCGTGCCGGCGAGATCCGCCTGGATGCTCATGCCTGGAAGAGTGTACGCCCTCTTCGCACATGACTGACGGTATCACGTCGCCGCGCTTGAATGGAGCGGCCTTGGCAGGCTGTGGTCGAGTCCGGCTCGAAGGCAATCTGAGCGACCTTGCGATTGCTGGCCCTTTAGCAACGATCATTTCCATACCTTTCGGCGAGCCGCCGTGAAGCAGAACATGTCGTCCTGCTTTGCTAGTCCACGTCGAGCAGACTCCAGATAAGTGGCACGTGTGCCTCTGTGAGCGCGATCGTTCGGCTGGCAGCATCTCTCGGTTCTGCACGCCGCTTGGCGGAGAAAACGTCTCGCGGATCAATCATCGCCGCGGTGAGCGTGCCGTGGTTGACGGCTGGTCCACAGCGTGAGCCCTAAGGTGAACCGGAGTTCCATCGCGTCGCGGCACTTAATGAGCCCAAGTACCTCGTTCATTCGGCTGTTGGCGGCTGGTTCGCACTCCGCTGCATAGTTGATGCGCCCGACCCGGACATCATCATGAGGCGCTACGCGACCTCGGAAAGAACCATGACCCTAGCTGGCATCAAAGGTTCAACTATAGACCGGTCCAATGCCTGACTAACCATCACACCTCAGCCGCGCTCGCGCCGTCTCAGCAACCCTGACCGGCTCCATCGGCACGAGCGCTACCGTCGTGCCGTTGGCGAGATCAAAAGGAAAGCTTGACAACAAACCGCAATTAAAGTGCCGAATGACAGCTTTTCTTGAACAATCAACGGCGCCGAGCGCCCCGCGAGACAATTTCCAGCCGGGAAATCTTCGAGACAGGGCTGTGGCTAAGACGATGTCTTCACTCGCGATCATAAATCGCAAGCGGTCTTCGCCGTCGAAACCGTCTTCCAAGAAACTTCATCAAAGATGAGGAGGCGCTGGAGCCCGTTCCGCGACATTGGGAGGCCATCCAGCACGTGCGTGAAAAACTTCTCAGCGCGGATCGGCAAAGCTGATGTGCGACAAAATTTCTATGGCCATAGAGGGCGGCCCGCGAGCCGCCCTACCGCGCCAGTAGCCAGCGCTGCTGAAAATTACCGTTGATGTCCGAGTCCGATTCCGAGATTTAAGGCCTTCTGACGTAGCGCACCGACACTGCGTTTGGTCATCTTTGCTATTTTTATGACCGGGGTCCGAGCCCTCGAATGGACTTTGAGCTCTTTGATATCTGCCTTCGTCCACTCGCGCCGCTTAACGCGATTCTTGGTTGCTTTTTTCACGATGAATGTTCCTTTTGAGAGGAGCGGCTTGTAACATAGTTTTTTCGGAGCGACGACCGTAAAAAAGAGGCAATCATAGGAACTCGCGCCAGGATATAAGCTCGGTCATGTTTTCCGAAGACAAGGAGTCTGGACTAGTGCAGCTGTGGAATTGTAACCTTCGTACAGACGCCGTGTTGAGAGGCTTCTTGAATGCGGCCCCCAATCGACGCCTTTCTATTCGAAGCTGAGCACGTAAACGAACATGTTCTGGAATGAGCGAGCCAAGCGCGATGAACCTGAACAGCTCCAACTCGGGGAGTTCGTGATTTGTATTAAGCCTAGAGCGATCAAACATCGAGGCCCTGTGAGACATCGTGGCGGTCTCTTACTATGGTCGCCTTATGACGATTGGCGCGCTGCGTTATCTAGACGCCAGAGCTCCCTCGGGCTGCGCGCCAATACTAGATCGATCTCGTCTTCGTCGTCCGGGCTCGGCTCAACGCGTCGAAGGGGCAATGTGTGGCCGGATGATCAGCTCTCACTTCTTTTGAAGAAGGACAGAGAACGGAAAGACGTTGTGGTTTCAGCGTCCGCGATGATTTCTTAGAGAGGGCGGCCGACGTGAAGATCACGGGCTACTCTTCAGCTTTGATCGCGCGCTCTTCGTCCAATTCGCTTTCGGTGTGATGTATCCATATTTCGCGTAGAGAGACCGCGGACCCTTGATGGTGCTCGGCTCGAGCGCGTCCGGTTATCGGTGAGGTTCACGCGTGCCAAGGTCACATCCAGGATGCTAGACAGATTGCACTCGATCTTCTGAAGTGGACCCTTTGCTGAGGACCACCGGGTCCGGTTCTTAAGTGGAGTTGCTGCCATTCGTTCTTCCCAATACTTTACGCTACTCTTGCTTGCTGCTGTTGTGGCTGTGGGGATGTGGGCAACGCGCAGCCGTCTAAGCTTCTCGCTTGCGAGAAGCGTCATATCCACAGCCTCTTCGCCGAATGCGCCGGTGACACCGGCCCGCCAGACCGCCATCGGCGCACGGTTTTCCAGCGCCTGATGGGACGCTGGAAATTGTAAAACTCGATCCATCGGGCGATTCCGGCTTTGGCCTCGTGGCCATCCGAATAACCCTTAAGATAGATGTCCTCGTATTTGAGCGAGCGCCACAGCCGCTCGATGAACACGTTGTCCATCCAGCGGCCGCGCGACCGTCCATCGAGATCCTGACGCCGGAGGCGGCCAGCGTGCCGGTGAAGGCGGCGCTGGTGAACTAGCTGCCCTGGTCGGGATTGAAGATCTCAGGCCGGCCGAAGCGCGCCAAGGCCTCTTCGAGCGCAGACACGCAGAACGATGTGTCCATCGTGTTCGACAGGCGCCAGGCCAGTACCGCACGGCTTGCCCAATCGATGATCGCCACCAGATATAGAAAGCCCTGGCCGATCGGCGCATAGGTGATATCGGCCGCCCACACTTGATTTGGTCGGTCGATCACCATATGGCGCAGGAGATACGGGAAGATCTTGTGTCCCGGTGCCGGCTTTGTGGTTCTGGGCTTTGGTCCCAGCGCCGCGATGCCCATCTTGCGCATCAACCGCTGCACGCGCTTGCGATTGATGCGACGGCCTTCGCCATTGAGCATCGCCGTCATCCGCCGCGAGCCCAGGAACGGCCAGGCCGTGGACAGCTGGTCGATCCGTCGCACTAGCTCAAGGTCGTTGTCATTGGCCGGCCGCGGCGGCCGATATACGCTCGATCGCGCAACGCTCAGCAGTTGGCATTGCCGGCGGATCCATAGACTCTCATGATCGCGCTGAAGCAATCCTCGGCGATCCGGCGTGCTCATCTTCCGGACCTCCTGGCTAAGAAATCTCGCTCGACCGTCAATTGTCCGATCTTGGCGTGGAGCTTCTCGACCTCCAGGGGGGGGGGGGGGGGGGGGGGGGGGGGGGGGGGGGGGGGGGGGGGGGGGGGGGGGGGGGGGGGGGGGGGGGGGGGGGGGGGGGGGGGGGGGGGGGGGGGGGGGGGGGGGGGGGGGGGGGGGGGGGGGATCGAACGCCCGAACCACTTGATCCTGAAGCTGCTTCTTCCACGCATAAATCTGGTTCACATGCACCTGGTAGCGCTGCGCCAGATCCGTCACCGTTGACTGTTCTCGCAGCGCCTCCAAGGCGATCTTTGCCTTCAGCGCTGCATCGATTTTCCGTCTCGTCTTCTTCATGGTCCGCTCCGTTTATCAAAACGGAACGGCATCCGCACCACCTAAGCCGCCGGTCCAAAATCCGCGGTCCACTTCACAGCCTTCGAGATGACATGCTGGGGTCATATCGATGGCGTCTTAAGGAAGCCAAAATCCAGGTCAGAACGCCAGAGACGGTCAGAGCGCTGAAAGACCGGGCAGAGTCCCTCGCCAGGCGACGTCGTCAACCAATACGCAGGTTCTTCGCACTGATTTTGCCTGAACGACCGGCCTTCATCTCGTAACTGACCCGGGCGCCTTCCGCGAGATTGGTGTAGCCGGCCGTCTCGACCGCGCTGATGTGCACGAAGACGTCAGCTCCTCCATCCTCAGGTTGGATGAAGCCATATCCCTTGGTCGCGTTGAACCACCTCACAGTACCCATTGCCACTGCATTATCTCCAAACTGAACTTGCGCGATCTAATCGGAGTACGTCGCAATCAGCAAGGGGTTGAGCGGCAAGCCGTCACGCCGATAGCCCTTTGCGCGGGCTCAATCGCTTGCCGGGGAGCGCTTTCTGCGAGCGCTTGTTCGCGGGGGTCGTCAGGCGGTGAAAAGCCGAAGGCAATCCTGTGCGCCTCGTCAGACAAGATGTGCGGCCGCATCAATCGGGCCAAAAAGCCGGACTCTCACGAATAGGACGGGCTAGGAACCCTTGACGACCGCAAACGCACCGCCGGAAGCAGTTGCTCTTCTAGTACAGTCACGGCCGGCACATGGACACAAGGCGACCGTTTCGGAGCTTGATCTCGCCGTCGAATTCAGGAACTCTTTCGCGCAGCAGAATGCGACCATCGGATGATCAGAAGGCCGAATTTTTCGAGACGGCCTTCTCGCTCTTTACACAGCGCAGCCCCGCAAACCTGGTGAACGGTTCGGCAAGTGGCCGGACGAGCCATAGGCTCCCCCAAGCCTAAGTCGGAAATCGCTCGTGATCCAAGCGCTAAACAGCTGGTGAAGCGATTCAGCGAGCGGCGGCGCCAACACACAGGCGGTAGGCTGTAAGATATCGGCAATTGACCCCCTTGCGCTTGCGTCGGATGTTCGCCTGAGACGCTTTATTGATGAACAGACCAATGTTCAAATTGCCCTTTGACACGGTTCTGCTCGCAAGTTTGGCTTCGTATTGCGATCACTCCCGTAGTCTTCCAACACACTCAAGGACGGCTGCAACGATGCTTCATTGAAAGCGATCGAAGATAACCGGTCCACTGAACGAAAACGTGCAGGCAGAGCATCGCGAAATGTCATCCTGCCGAGCACTAAGATCAGCAACGACGGCAAGACATTCCGCTATCCGTGAAGATGATGTCCGGATGAGGCGCAGCAAGCGGAGCTCCGAGAAGCGCCCCCCTCTTCGGCTCGATGCCGAAAGTCTCCAGACAATTGGGCGGTATCGATCGACGAACAGCGCGTCTGGTTTGCATCACGCGCGGGTGTTTTTCATCGATATAGACCAGTCTGATTCATTCCCTGCTCCTTCCGTAGCGCGCCGGCTTAATGTCATTCAAACCGCAGATCGTACAGGCGGCAGCGACATTCGGCTTGGCCCATTGCTCGGTCATGAGGAGGCACACCTCAATTGATCGCCCTGCGAAGCGCCCTTCCAGCATCGCGCAACAAGTCCATGCTTGCGGAGCGTTCAAATCCCAGAGCGTTGCCAGATACGCAAGAAGCCGCTGAGAGCAGCTGACTAGGGATTCCAAAGGGCTGCTCTGCCGGAAAGCCCGAACCGCCGCCGGTTCAGCCTATTCCGCTCGCGCGCCGCATGGGGAGCACACCCGCGCGTGGCGGGCGCTCGCGCCGGAGCGCCCCTTCCCGGTGCATGCCGCTACGAGAAGTCGGCCACTTTCAGGCCAAGCCGCACCCATCGGGACGCCTGCTAGCCTGTCTTATTCGTAAGAGGCGCCCGAGAGGCTGGCGAGCGTGGTGTAAAGCGCTGATACGGCGTAGGATTCGGTTGGAAGCCAACCCCATCACCTCCAACTGCGAACGCCACGCCCGCCATGACCGACGATACGATTCCGCCCTTCTCGTTTCCAGCCATTCACGCCAAGAAAGTCACAGCTGCCTTCGATGGTGGGCGCCTAACCTCGAATGGGGGCGTGATGCTTCTGGCGATGGCCGAGCGGCGTCTCGGTTTGGCCGACAATTTGGCCCGGGTGTTCCCGGATCGGCGCGATCCGACGCGGGTCGTGCACAGCCTGGTCGATATGTTCCGCGCGCGCATGTTCGCGATCTGCTGCGGCTACGAGGACGCCGACGACCTCGATCATCTGCGGTCCGATCCCGCATTCAAGCTGGCCTGCGGTCGCCTACCGGACACGGGCCGGGATTTGTGTTCCCAACCGACGCTGTCACGGCTGGAGAATGCTCCGCGCCTGCGCGACGTGATCCGGCTGACCTACATTTTGGTCGACGCATGGATGGATAGCTACCCGCGCGAGCCGGCATCCGTCACGCTCGACATCGATGATACCTGCGATGTCGTCCACGGCCATCAGCAGCTCTCGCTGTTCAACGCTCATTATGACGAACGCTGCTTCCTGCCGATCCACGTCTACGACACGGAGAAGAGCCGTCCCGTGGCGGTCGTGCTGAGGCCCGGCAAGACGCCGGGCGGCGTCGAGGTGCGTGCCCTTCTGCGCCGCCTGGTACGGCATATCCGGACGCGGTGGCACAACACGCGAATTACGTTCCGTGGCGACGGGCTATGCCCGGCCGGAGGCCATGACGTGGTGCGAGACCAACGGCATCGACTACATCTTCGGTCTGTCCGGCACCAAGCCTCTCGCCAGAAAAGTCGACGAGGTCGCCGACGACATCCGCACCCGACGCGCCATCGAGAACCTGCCGGTTCTGCGTGGCTATACCGAGACCCGCCACAAGGCAAAGTCCTGGGATCGCGAACGGCGCACCGTCGCCCGTATTGAGGCGACCATGCTTGGCCTCGACATCCGCTTCGCACCAGCCTCGATGTCGGTTCGGCCGAGTGGGTCTACGACAGCCTGTATTGCGCGCGCGGCCAAGCAGAGAATCTGATCAAGCTGCATAAGACGCAGCTCGCCTCCGACCGCACCAGCTGCCGTTCGGCGCTCGCCAACCAGGTCCGTCTCGTGCTCCATACGGCCGCTTATTGGCTGATGCTGACCGTGGCGACGCCATTCCCAAAGCCCGGGAATTGGCCACTGCCGAGTTCGCGACGCTGCGTCTTCGTCTCTTGAAACTCGCTGCCCGTGTGGTCGAGACCACGAGCCGCATTCGCCTTGCGTTTGCCGCGGCATGTCCCGAAGCCGACCTGATCCGCGGCTTGCCCGGCGCGCTGCTGCCGCTCAGTCCTTGACCGGCGGGGCGTCCACCCCCCGTTCGCCCAACCTATCCCTCAAGCGCGTTGCAAAGTACGGGTGGTCAGGCGGTGAAAAGCCGAATGCACTCCTGTGCGCCTCGTCAGAGCAGATGTGCGGCCACATCAATCGGACCAGAAAAACGCACTCTCACGAATAGGACGGGCTAGCCAGTCCCCGGGCCTAAATTGAGCTGATCGAAGTACCAAGAAGGATCGTCCCCCGACGAATCCGTTTCGATGTATTCTTCACCCGAATATTCCTCGACACTTCCTTCGGTTTCCTCATCACTACTCTCAGCTTTTGAGAGATATAGCCGAGGCTTATCCACCCGCTGCCATTCTCCCTCCTCGTTCAGCGTCCACTTGTCCGGATGCTGCCTCGGGTCAAGCACATATTCATTGTCATCTTCATTGTTACCCACGTAAACAAAACCCATCTGCTCTAGACGGGGCTTCACTTCATCAGTGGCGGGACGCGACATGACCAACGCCCGCTTGCCGTCAAGCCGAAGTTGATGTTCCAGCAGAACATCGCCAGCGTTCTCAACGAGCGGATGAGTAACCCGGAGACCGACAACGGACGAGACGTGATTTCGTCCAGGAAAGTTCCGCTCCCACGCCTCCCCTGCCATGCGACTTCGACCTTCGGTTTTTAGAAGCCCGACACTCTTGTCACCCAATTGGTAGCTGAAATATCGCGCCTGGTCCGAATCCTTTACGGTAGATGCGGCTCTGGCGACCATCGCTGTTTGCCTAGCCTTGTTGGAAACGAAATCCGAGTATTCTAGCGGATTATCGGCTATGTGCTTGATGTCGTTACCGTAAAAATTTCTCAGTTCTTCCTTGAATGACTTCCTGTCAATCTTATCGATGGGAGGTTCGGAAACGAGTGAGTACGGCCGTGTCGCCCCCGAGGACGAACCAGGCGCCGCGTCGGCAAGCGTTTCTGTAAACCTCCGGCCATCTGCTGATGGCTCCGATTCATCGGCCTGGCTCGCGCTTGGAAATTGACTGGAAGAACCAGTGATTCTGCTATCCATGCGGTTCGCTCTCCTATCCCAAAAGTTACACCGTACTGGCCCATTCGAAGGCCTGTAGACATGATAGGCGCGCGAAGCTGACAATAAGCTGACGCACAGACGGGGTGCATCATCCTAGCTAGCTGTTCAAGCGTCTCAAGAGCCTTCCTTCCCTCCTCGGTGATAATCCAGCACCCGGCCTCTCGCTCGATCAGCCTTTGGCCGAAAATATCGAGTTGGGGCGCGCGACTCGCGATGCGCTTCATACGCGCCGGCCACTCTGGGCCGCTGCTATAATAGATGGCCAAATGCTGTTTAACGATTTCGATGCTCGCCCGTCCGTGCGGCTGGCCGGCAAGTATCTTTAGTATGGACAGCTGAAAACTCACGCGCGCACGCAATCGACTCAAGGAAAAGCTCCATAATTCTTATCCTGAGGAAGCCGCAGCGCCGTTCGCCGCTTTTCAAAAGAAACCTTGCTCCTTAAGGCTAATGAAGCAGGATACCCACCTGCCGTCGACGCGGTAAGCAAGGTTCTCGACGGCATCGGCGACTTCCTGCCCAGAGTGTTTCGAAGAATGCATCAGCGTAGATCGCCGCGTTGGCTACCCGTGTGACGAGGTCTCAACTGCCGCCTTCAACCGATTTGAGATCAAACTACGTCGGTGGTAACCGCGCTGTTGCACATCTTGGCGAATGAGATCGCTCACTGAACGCACCGCCCGCTTCTTTCGCTTCCAATTGCCGTCCAATCCCGCGGGGATCGCAAAGCCTCGCGGAACGACCAAAAGATCGTGTCTTCCGTTCAAATAAATATCGAACATGCCGTCCCTCGTTTGACACGAGCGTAGATCGCCGGCTCATCCATTTGGTGACATCGAAGCAACAGGCGAGTTTAAAGACTCTCGCGATTTTTCTCCGGATTTCGCCCGCACTTAGCGTGCATCCGCAGAGCGCGCCACGATATCGAGTGCACCAAACGAAGACAGAGCGGAGGCTCTGGCCCGCATTGGCGCGAACAGGCGGCAACAAGCGCCGCAGGGCCTAACCGTTGTCCACCAGTGACGCCTCTCTGGCGAGGCTGAGACAGCAGAATGTAGTACACCAAGGCGTCGGCCCCGATTCTGCGACCACCATCGCCGGTACGAAGCCCGTTTGATGGGCGGCATCCTTCGGCTCGGGACGAAACGACCGTCGCCATCGCAGCAGCAATGAGCGCGAAACGCCATATCGCCGCGCCGTCGCCGCGACCTGACGCGCCGCCTGTAAGCTTTCCAGGACCATCTTGAGCTTCTCTGGACCAGCGTCGCCGCCGGCCTTTGTCCACTACTTCAGTTCGACTTGGGCACTGCGCCTATCTCCTTCGACTGGGTGGCGCCGAACAGATAGCCGGTGCCCCTGATCAGAACAAATAAATTGACACGCACACCATAGCCGACCACCACGAACCACGGCGCAAGATCGCCAGCCAGTCGCGTGCGGCAGGTCTTCTCCACGAGAACGAGGTCGCGATAAGCACCTTGCCGCCGAACGCAAAGATCAGCGCCGACGTATGCAGCGGGCGGAGCCGCCCGAAGCTCGTCCAGGACAGACCGAAATTCAGTGCAGGCCAAGCAAGCTGTGACGCGATGACAAGGCCGATGGAAAACCCAGCGATGCCACATGTCCATCCGAGGTGAGTTTGATCGGACCGAGTTGTAGTTCGGCCGACCGTTGATCTCCGGGCGGCGGCCAGACTAGCGGCGAAAGCCAGTAATGCGCAGAAGGTAAACGCCGGATCGTGTCCCATCGCTCCGGCAAAGAAGCAAACGTGGCAGAAACAGCGAATACAGACATCAGGCCTGCTTCACCCTTGTCGTGGATTTCGAGGCGGCGATGGGCTTGTCCTGTGTTAACCTTCTTTGAAAGCCGGCTTGCTCAGGAGTCAAGATTCTCGGCGAGGAACTGATTGAACGCGATCAATCGCGAAAGCGCAGCGGGAGGATGTCTCACGACCGAACGCGCAGGGCCTGTTCGTTTTGGCAGACTTTGAGCGGATTTGCATGGTTCTGCCTCTCGAGGTCGGCGGCGCAGCTGTCTTGGCCAGAGGCAGGCCGCACACCCGCTGCAGATCGCGCAATACGCCTCCATGCGGGCAGCAAGCGTATTCTCGGAAAAACCGGCAAGTGCGAGGCGCCTGCTTAAGACTTCAGGAGAGTCTGGTTTTTGCGCCATGGTTCGAAAGGCGGATGTGGCAGATTGAGCTCACGTGCGATCGCATCGATGTCCTGATCACGCCTAGATTCGCAGATTGACCCCGTAGACTTCCCTGGCCAAACTCAAGCTAACCACCCCATGCTGGCGGCAATGCAGGCGGAGTGCGAAGCTCTATCACATCGGCGAAGACTGTCCAATCGCGGACACTCTTTTGCTTGCAGAAATCGGTCTCCGCCTGCTGTGCAGCAGCACTCAGCGAGGCGGCATCGACCTTGAACGCTGCCTGACAGGCACGATGTTCGTGGCCGGTATCGTCACAAACGGTCTTAATGAACCGAACGTTAAATGAAGGCATAACAGCCTCTTCCTGTGGGGTTACTCATTCACCATTCTGCCATTCGCGCCACAAGAGTATTTGATCTACCTCAAGCAGCATCCCCAAGAGGTTGTCCGCTCCTCCGATCGAAATAAGGTCGAGACTTGGGCAACGCGGCGCGAGCGCTCCCGTCGGCCGCAAACCCCGCAATAGCTCTCTGTGCAGCTTGGCGGACCGCACTCTGTTTTGAGCCGACGGACAGCGCCTTCTGGTCTGCTCATGCCCTCGACCGACAAAATTGAGTCGATAATCGAGGAATGTCTCGAAGAGACGATTGAGAACAGCATGCACCGTCACGCCCGAGATGCCGGCTATTGATCTCTATCGATCCCATACTCAACCGCTGGCAATATCGAACCTCGAGCCGCCGCGAACTTTGCACGCGATACTTGGTCTCACGAGGCATCGCCGCAAATACCGGGTCATTGGCCAATCACCGGGTAGAGCCATTTCTGACGCGCCCCGGCGGCGGGGGGCTATCGACGGCGAAACCTACGCGCACGTGATCATGGCCAATGAGGCGAACCGCCCCCGATCTCGGTCCTGACGGTCCACCCTGCCGCCGCGACAGCAAAGCCGATGATCAGGCTTGTCACAAAGGTTCAGGACTTCAGCGCGAAAGCCTATGGCTGGGATTAGCGCCGGCAAGGCTACCGACAATGCGAGGCGGGCGATCAAATTACCATCTGCTTGCCGGCTATCGCAGCATTGAGGACAAATGCTGTCGTGGCCCATCCGCGTGCGGTGCGCCTCAAATCAACCCTGCTACACGCTGGCGTGTCGCGGACCAACGCGACGCTCTGGCGGATCGCCCGAGTTGTGACATGTCGCCTGCCAACGCGGGCCTGTCCGGCTCGCAGCGGCCGCTCGGGCTCGGCCATTCTGGACGCGCATCAGCTCTTTTTGACCTGTATCAATTACTGCGACGGCTGCCTACTGATACAAGTGATCTTCCAGTCCAAGGTCAGACACATGGCAGACAGAAAGACTTGGCGCCCCATCATCTTTTCATGTCCAGATACCGGCGACCTAGTTCAAGGACTGCTGCCGGACGCACCCGAACCGTGTGCCGATGACCTGCACCCGATAGCCTGCGTCGCTTGCGATGGCGCACTTCATCGACCTGCGGACCGGCGCGCGATGATCGGTGCCGAGCGCATCATCCGAATGGCGTCAAGCGATTTCCGGCATCTTCCCATTCTAGCTTGGGGATGCCGCCCGCTGGCAAGGGCGCGGCTGAAGTCATCATAACCCAACGCCCCACGCTGACGCCGTGGGACAAGGAGATTCCTCACCAACGAAGGATGTTTCGACATGACGGACATTTGTCCCGCCGCGGGCCAAGTTGCGGGAGCGGCAGTCCAGTTTAACTTCTGCAGAACAGCGATCAATACCAACCGCCGAAGGCTCGAGCTGATCCAGATCGATTCGACCGAAGCCCGGGAGTTGTTTCGCAGCGCCAATCCTAATATTTCGGTCGGTGAGCGGATCAGGTCCCGGCACGATAGGTGCCACGGCGCCGCGGCCGATAAAACCCCGGCCACGGCTGACGCGATCGAGACCACGCGCCGCCTGGGCAATATTGGGCTGAGCCTGTTCGCGCGGCGGCCAAGCGATCGGTTCCTTAGTGCCCAGAAGGTTGCCTGAATTTGTCAGCCCGCAGCGATGAACCCCGTTCAGGATCTAATGGCGACCTGACCTGGGAGCGGCTCGAAACGGCGCCGCCCTTTGATCGAGATTTGGAGATTGCCGTGATCGAGGGTAACATCATTCACCGGGTGGTCTTTCCTTGCCGCCGGATCTTCGGCGGCTGGATCAAGGCCAAGACCGGAGAACACGTCACCGTGCAGCCGACGCACTGGCGCATCTGGCCGAGATAGCGGCGGCCATCCTCCACAATAGAGTGGCGTGAGTTGAGACGCGGACTGCCTCCGGTGGCCTCTCGTGGGAAACAATGTAAAGTCGATCGAATGAGAGGGGCTGCCAGGAAACATGCCGGACCACATCTGGTACCGCTATGGCACTGCCGCGGCAGTCGCCGGGCTGGCTCTCGTACTGCGCCCAGCGCTAAATCGGTATCGTCCGGACCGCACGTTCACGATCATCTACCTTCCAGTGGTCGTTTTTGCCGCTTTCGCCGCGGCCGCGGACGGACCAACTTCGCTACCGTGCCCTGCCTCATCATCAGCGTGGCCTTTCTTGCGAAAGGCCTCATCACCGATTCCGCAAACATGATCGATATCGCGGAATTCGCGGTACTTGGCCCCCTCCTTGGCTTCATGGGCAATCGGCTGCGGCGGGAATCAGAGCAGGCGCGGTATAGGCTAGCCCTTCTGCAGTTGATCCTGAACACCGTGACGGAAGCCATGATCGTGATTGACGAGAAGGGCATCATTCGCTCGTTCAGCGCCGCGGCAGTGCGTTTATTTAGTTGCTCTCCGGACGAAGTCGTCGGAACGAATGTATCCAGGTTGCTGCCGGAGCCCTGCCGCGCCGAGCATGACCACCACATCGAACGTTATCTGAGCAATGGCGAGCGGCACATCATCGGCATCGGCCGCATCGTGGTCGGTGAACGGAGCGACAACTCGACCTTTCCGATGGAGCTTGCCGTCGGTGAGGCCAAAGTGCGCGGGGAACGGTTCTTCGGTTTCATCCCAAATCTCACCGAACGGCGAGCGCAGAAACGGCGCTTGCAAGAGCTGCATTCTGAACTCGTGCACGTGTCGCGGCTGACCGCCATGGGTGAGATGGCATCGTCTATTGCCCATGAGATCAACCGGCCGCTCTCCGCAATTACAAACTACATGCGCGGCACAAAGGCTCTGCTGGCGCCCGACAAGCCGGACGCCAATCGCATTGCTGGCGCACTCGAACACGGCGCCCAACTGGCTCTGCGCGCCAACGATGTCATCAAGCGCCTGCGGGAATTCGTTGCCAAGGGCGAGACGGAGCACACGGCGGAGAATCCGCTCACGCTCCTTGAAGAGGCTGTGGCTTTGCCCCTAGTCGGCGCCAAAGTGCAAGCCGGGCGCGTGGCCATCCGCAGCGACCGCAATCTGCCATCAATGATTGTCGACAAGATCCAGATCCAGCAGGTCGCGCTGCACCTGATACGCAATGCAATCGAGCCATGGCTTCCTGCCCGCGCCGCGAATTGACCGTTGAACTTGCCAAGGTCGACAGGTTTGCCGTTGCTGATAAGGGCCCCGGCACCAGCCCTGATATCGCCGACCGCTTGTTCCAGCCCTTTGTCACGACCAAAGAGCATGGCATGGGTGTGCGGCTATCAATCTGCCGGACGATCATCGAGTCACATGGCGGCCACATTGTCCCGGAAGCGAATTCGGGCGGCGGCACGATCTTTCAGTTCACCGCGCCATTTGCGGAGCTTAGTGAAGAGACATGATTGGCCAGCGCATTCTTGTGATCGACGATGACGCGGCGATGCGGGAATCGCTCGCGTTTCTGCTTGATGTTAACGGTTTCTACGTAGCAACCTATGAGACGGCGACCGCCTTTCTCAATGACGTCGCGAGCGGTCCGGTTGACTGCATTGTGTCAGACATCCGCATGCCCGGTATGAGCGGTCTCGAACTGGTCCGCAAAGTGAAGGCCGATCGCGTCGACTGCCCCGTCGTCCTGATAACTGGTCATGGCGACGTATCGCTCGCAGTCGAAGCGATGAAAGCGGGTGCGGTCGACTTCATCGAGAAGCCGTTCGAGGAGGAGGTGCTATTGCGTGCGATCAATAGTGCTTTGGAAGCGCGGCCAACAAGGCAAGCCGATGACGCAGCGAAACTACAGGCGGAATCCCGCCTCGCGGACCTCTCGTCGCGCGAGCGTGACGTCCTGCAGGGACTATTAGCCGGCAAGATTAACAAGGTGATCGCCCATGATCTCGGCATCAGTCCCCGGACAGTCGAGGTTTACCGTGCGAACCTCATGGCCAAGATCAATGTCCGCAGCATGTCCGAGTTGATGCGGATCGCCATTACCGCGGGACTCTAGCAGCAGCGCAAATGGCGCGAATGGCTGATTCCTGCATTCAAGCTGCGCAGTGCAGACGACGAACGGAGGGTTTTTCGGGCGCACGGCACCGAGCCGATCATGTTTTCGGTGACGGCTACCGATGCAACACGGAGAACGGCATAGTTCGGCAATATATTGGTCCATCCTCCAACGGAGCTCCCGGTGCGGGCTGCAGTAAACAATTCGATTTCCTTCGCATATTGGGCACGGGTGCGCATTTTGACGCTATGGCGATCGGTTACGAGAGGACCATCATTCGGTGATTGCGCTAGGCTGGTCGGCAGTCACTTCGGTGTTCGAAATCAAACGGTCGCGTGCGTTGGAGCGGGCCGAAGCGGCACTTCGGGTCTTTGATCTGCGGGCACGGAACCGCCGGCATACCAGCGCACTGAGTGGGGTTCCGGCCGAGGCGCGCCGGATTATCTGCACGAGCGCGCGGGTCTACGACCTAGCCATCGTCACGCAACCTCAGAGGGGCTACGACAGCCACGATAACTCTATTCCCTTCGCCAGGCCGGCGACCCTGTTTTTTACCGGCCATACATCTTCCATGGCGCTTTTTCGATCAGACGAATCGGGATTTGCTCGGGCGGCAGGCGCCGTGCGGCCCGCGCGTTGCACGACCCGATGCCGCTGCTATGTAAAGCAGACGCCCTCACCATCGTCGCGACCGCCGCTCCGGACAAGGTCCCCCCGGAAAGTTCCACCGCCTGTCTGGGTTAGTACCTTGCAAAGCCAGGACTTACTGCAAAGGTCGTCTCACTCCCGACATCCCGGTCAGCGCAGCGCGCCCGCCTATCGCTTGCGGCGGACGAAAGCCTCGACCTGCTGGTGATGGGCGGATACGGCCGCTCTCGGCTCAAGAAAGGCTGCTCGGCGGTATCGCGGGAGATATGCTTCGTGCAATCTACCATTCCAGTCCTGATGTCACAATGAGGGCAAGAATTTCAGATACGGTCAAAACGCCGTCGCAATCGGCGCAATGGCGACGCCAGGCGCGCATCAGGAACAGGAGTGCCGTCTGTCCGGAGCCCTCACGGTTCGCCGGCGCTCCATCGACGAGGTGCGGCCGAGCCCACCGGTGATGCCCCGAGCTTAGCTTCAAGCCAGGCCAGTCACGATTTCCTCCGGCTTCAAAAACGCGGGAGAGTCGGCAAGGCCGGCCGTTGCGCCAGGTCAATATGTCACGCGAGCCAAGCACTATGATCCGGGTGGGCCCCAACTCGGTCCACATGCGCAAGTATTGCATGATCATCAAGCACGTCGACCACGTCGGCCTGCGTACATCGATCAGGATGCTGTCAATATCCGCATCGTCACCTCCGCGGCCGACCGATGCTGACGAGCATCAGAGTCAAGGCGAGCGAACAAGACTTCCTGCGGCGAGCCGAAAGTGGCGGTGGACGCCCGCGTTCGACTTGGCCGGCGCTCTTTACGGGTGCGGCCGTGCGCTTCCGACTGTTCCCATGGTCGCGGCCGACGAAGCCAGCATGCAGCTTCCTAATCCGATTTGAGCATGTTTGAGCAACCAAGGGACCGCGCCGCGGCGCCCATACGAGATGCCCTCCTCACGGGACTTACGTGTAAATACTTAGGGGCTTCTACCTAGGGAAAACATCCAAATTTCCCAGTTTGTCAAGAGCAGTCAATCTGCATCCCATCGCCGCGAGGCCGGAGCAAGCCATATCTCTTCGGCCGGATCGATTTTTGAGGCACAGCTGCTGATGGTGAAGCGTACCGCCCTCATTGTTCGCGCCACTCATGAGAGGGAGCTAAGATGGGAGCTGTGGGACGCGATGGCGCTTGAGCTCCGCCGCTTTCAGGAACATATGATGCTCCTGATCAGCAGCGCTGAAGACCGGATCGTCGCCTTCCTGCTCGATATGTCTCGCCGCGCTATGAAGAACGCTGCCATCGAACTGCCCAGTCACGGCAGGAGGTCGTCGATTATCTTGACTTCACGATCGAACCGGTGTCGCGCACCTTTACCCAACTTGAGCAGAATGGCGTGATCGCCCTGCCGACATCACGCCGACTGGAGCTTCGTACAGATTGCCCAGGAGCTTTGTGCAAAAACCTAGGTTAAGTTGATTTATGCCAGCTCGAATTGAAGCGCACTACGTTTTTGCGTCGAACAGCGCGGACAAATTGCAGCGCAGAAGGACACCGAATTCGGCTTAGGCGATCTGGCAAATGGCAGAAACGCGTCCAGCCTACATTGTTCCTCTAGGAGTACGGCAATGATCATCGATCTTTTGGTTCGAGAGCATCGCAATATTGATCTGCTTCTGGTCGCTCTTCAACGCGAATTGGAGATTTTTGAGAAAGGGATCCGTCCCGACTATGAGGTCATTCGCGCGATTATCAGCTATTTCGAGGTTTACCCGGAGGTGTACCATCATCCACAGGAAGACTTGATTTTTTCCAAGCTCAAGGTTCGCGATCCGGATGCGGCTGCAATCGTCGGCGATCTCGCGCTTGAACACCAGGAAGTCGTCGACCGTTTGCATCACTTCGCGCAAGCTATTGATGCCATCCTCGCGGATCGTGAAGTCCTTCGGCAAAACGTCGGCAATATCGTACGCGACTTTATAGTACGCGAGCGGCACCACATGATGTGGGAAGAACGAGATTTCTTTCCCGCCGCCCTGAAGGCTCTCTCGGCTCAGGATTGGACCGAAATCGCCTCCGCCCTCACCGATGATGGAGATCCGCTATTCAGCGAGACAGCGGCAGCGACTTCCGATGCGCTAAGAGCGCATATTTTGCAATTGGAGCAAGAAGCTGAGGCCGAACGGAGCTCGGTCGCGTTTTCGTCCGCCAAGGCCGGCAACCCGCGACACGGCGCCGAGACGGATGGGGCGTATTGACCGCTGCCGTTTCACAGCAGGAAGTGGACCTCATGCTTGGGGTGCTCGCCGGCGCGCAGGCTGCCGTACTGCGAAAATGGCTTCGGCGCAATATTCGCTTCCTCGACCACCGGTGCAAACGGCATGGCCGAACTTCCTGAGGTTTTGTTCCGGCACGTTCCACACTGGGACCGTTGCAGGTTCGGCATGCGCAGTAATATCGCACTAAACGGACGCCTCTCATTTCCGCCGACCGATAAGGACGGACGATTGCGGCCTCGGGGGCGGCGAAACACTCCCATTCCTTCCCCGCCCGGCATGCTCTGAATCATCCTGGTTCGGCTCACTGGACGCCAACTGCCACGTCCCGGTACGTTCAGCAAAACAGCAAGGCGTTGGATGTCGATCGCCTCGCCCAGTTCTAGCGGCATTGGATCACAACGAGCTGTGGGGCTCCGCATCGTAAGGATGCTCATTCCTGGCGTGTGACCGCTTCATCGGGATCCAAAATACGATGTATGCCGCGTGCAGCATGCCCTACCAATTGCGCTGTGGAGTGGCCATAGCCATCAGCAAGACAGATATTTTGAGGCAGCGCAAAGCTTCTCCGGGCGTGTCCGATAATCGGACCCAGAAAGCAAGAAAGGCATCCGAATGCGACCGGACCTGGCACAATCCTAAGGGCAGCATCGCCTACCGCGCTACACCAGCTATCTGACGTCCCCGCATTTCTCAGCGTCAGTTCGCGAATTGGACTATCAAGGGTGGCTCAAGTCCTTGGGCGGGCGGCAATCCGCCTCGATCTACGTGCACCTGCATTTGGTCGAAGCATGTGCTGATACAGCGGCTGCCAGACGTCAGTCACGAAACGCGGCGAGCCGATCGCGATCTATGCCTTCGGTCGATCGGTCACGCCGCGCCCGCGTCGGCCGGATCAATTTCGACCTGCTCTATGGCCTGTCCCAGCAGACAGTAAGCCTTTATGCCTGGACAGCCAAATGCCTCGAGTTGTATCGGACCGGTTTGCCGCCTTCGGTACGCGCACATTCCTCCATTCAAAAAGCACCACCGCAAGATCGACGAATTCACTCTGCCGGACAGTGTCGAGCGCTACCCCCAATTCGAAACGATCGCGGAAGCTTTAGTTGATGCTGGATACGTACGCATCGGCATCGATCACTTTGCTCTGCCGCACGAAAGTCTTGCCCGGGCGAGGCAGAAAGGCAGGCTGAAGAGCAACTTCCAGGGCTATACTGACGATTGCGCGGACGCCCTCATTGGTCTCGGCGCGGGCGCCATCGGGCGCATGCAACAAGGGTTCGCGCGAACGCTGTCTCGGCAAAGGACTACCTTGCTCACATCACCGAGGATCGGCTCGCCACCGCAAAGGGCTATTTGCTGACGGATGAGGATCGCTTCCGCGCCGAGATCATCGAGCAAATCATGTGCGACATGGCAGTCGATCTCTCAGAGACATCCCGTCGTCACGGTCTGGATCCGAAGTTCGCCGTCGTCGATCGTTCTCGAATCGACAGCCTTATTGCAGATGGGGTCGTGCTGATTGACGATGCCCGGCTTTCCGTAGCTGATGGCGCAGAGTTCCAGTTCCTGGTTCGCATCGTCGTTCGACGCTCATCTTCCTCGGTGCGGGGCTACACACAGTCCGGCGGTCTAAACCGGCTGCGCCGAGCCGAGTCGTGTCGGGTTCGAAATCGCCATCACTTAACTGGCCTATTTTTGGCGCAGGACCACACTCACTTCTGAGTAGCACCCTATTGGCACCCGCCACCTTCAAGTTCGTGACGTTCTCTAACTCGTCCGCTCATAGATCTCAAACAGAGGCCCAAGCCGAAACTGACTATCGGTGGAACCGGTCGACCGACGACTGCCTTAATCAGGGTCCCAATCAACAGTAGCCGCTCATGCATTCGTACGTTTGCGAGATCCTTGGAGCCCGGTTTTTCGTATCGCCGCGGTGATCAAGCATATCGTTTCCAGCCAGGAAGCGCACCAATTTGCGGGTGGCCCCCGCGGCGACCGCCGGCATCACTGCCCCTCGTTGCCGACGTGCTCATGAGCTACAAACCTTCGTGTAGACTTCTAAAACTCAGGCTATACGGTCGCATACCACGGCACAATTGAGCTTACGCTGAGCTTGTGCTTTAACTGGGCTCAGATTTTCGGCGAATGTCCTCGCCGTGATCGAACCGTCGGCTGTCCTCCCTCCGCCGATGGAAGTCGGCGCGATGCGCCAGCGGTCGTTCCTCCCAGACTTTCCTTCCGCCCGGCCCGCCAAGGCCGGGCATTTTTTTGCGTTCCCAAGGCTCCCTCGAGATTATCGAGAGCGCAAATGACCACAAGCGGATCAGCTTTGTCGAGAAAAGGCCCAGGCCCGCGATCAACGGCCTAGCGGATCGGATGCAGCGCGCAATTCGCGGGCGGCAGCGACCATGTTCGCTAGCGCCGGCCGAACCTCCTCCCATTTGCGCGTCTTCAGGCCGCAGTCCGGATTGACCCAGAGCTGCGAATCCCGCAGCCGTGCCCGAGCCAATGCCATCAGCTCCTTCATTTCGCCTGTCTCGGGAACACGTTGAGAGTGGATGTCGTACACGCCTGGCCCGATCTGATTTGGATATTCGTAGTTCCTGAACGCGTCGAGTAGTTCCATTTTCGAGCGCGACGTCTCGATCGAGATGACATCCGCGTCCATTGCAGCGATCGCACCCATGATGTCGTTGAACTCCGAGTAGCACATATGCGTATGAATTTGCGTTTGATCGGCGACGCCAGATGAGCAGATGCGGAAGCAATCCACGGCCCAGTCGAGATAAGCCGTCCACTCCGATCGACGCAACGGCAATCCTTCGCGGAGTGCAGCTTCGTCGATCTGGATCATGGTCGCACCAGCGTTCTCGAGATCGCGGACTTCGTCTCGGATCGCGAGCGCAATCTGGCGGCAGATCTCGCTTCTGGGAATATCATCGCGAACAAAGGACCAGTTCAAGATCGTCACCGGTCCGGTCAACATCGCCTTCATCGGCTTCCTGGTTAGTGATTGCGCGTAGCGCCACCACTCCACGGTGATCGGCTTCGACCGCAAGACATCGCCAAACAGGATCGGTGGCCTGACGCAGCGCGAGCCGTAGGATTGCACCCATCCGTTCGTGGTAAATGCGAAGCCGGCGAGGTGCTCGCCGAAGTACTGCACCATGTCATTGCGCTCAAATTCGCCGTGCACGAGGACGTCAAGACCGATATCCTCCTGCCAACGTACGGCGCGCGCAGTCTCCTCCTTGAGGAACCGGTCGTATTGCTCGTCGCTCATCGCGCCTCGTGCATGCGCTGCACGGGCATTCCGGACCTCTGTGCTCTGCGGAAACGATCCGATCGTCGTGGTAGGGAAAGCCGGTAGTCCGAAACGATTGCTTTGGATCTCGGCACGACGGGCAAATGGGCTGGCGCGCCGGCGCATGGTCTGGTCGATCGCTCTCATCCGGACAGCGACATTGGCATCACGGATTTTCGGGGAAGTCCGGCGGACAGTCGCGGCACATTCCGACTCGGCAAGAGCTAGCGCAGCATTCTGGTCGCCTGCGAGTGCCCGCGCCAGGGTTGCAAGCTCACGCATCTTCTGAACCGAGAAAGCAAGCCAACGCTTGACGTCGGAAGCGAGTCCGGTCTCGAGTTCAACATCGACCGGCACATGAAGCAGCGAACAGGATGGGGCGATCTGTACACGATCCTTGCCAAGCTTCGCAATCGCGGGTTCCAGCCGCTGGCGGAGCGACGACAAATTCGACCGCCATACATTCCGGCCGTCGATGACACCGAGAGACATGACAAGATCACTTCGGCCGCCAGCGATGATCTGATCCAATAACTCTGGCGCTCGAACCAGATCGAGGTGCAGTCCGGCAACTGGAAGGCTCAAGGCGGTGTCCAGATTGTCGCCTAGGTCGCCGAAATAGCTGGCAACCATGATCTTGATGGCCGGCCCCTCCTTCGCGAGCCGGTTATAAGCATGTAGCAAGGATTTTCGCGCCACCTCGCCCAGATCAAGAACCAGGCAGGGCTCGTCGAACTGAACCCACTTTGCCCCGCGTTTGGCCAATTCCTGCAGGACCTCGATATAGACCGGTATCAGATCGTCCAGTAGCGAGAGTGGCTGGAACGCAGGATCGGCACTCTTGCCGAGCTTTAGGAATGTGACCGGCCCGATCAGGACAGGGCGGGTCTGGAAGCCAAGGGCCTTAGCTTCCTCATACTCCTCGATCGGCTTGCGAGAGCACAGTCTGAAAGTCTGTCCCCCGTGAAACTCGGGGACCATGTAGTGGTAGTTGGTGTCGAACCACTTGGTCATCTCCTGCGCGGGTGCGCCAAATCCGCGCGGTCCGTGACCGCAACTCGCATCCTGGTCGTCGCATTGTGAACCGCGGGCCATGGCGAAGTACGTCTTGAGCGAAACGGACTCGGCTTTCGAGGCGTAGATGCCCGGGATGGCGCCAACCATGACACTTGTGTCGAGCACCTGGTCATACAGCGAGAAATCGTTCGATGGAATCACCGTGACGCCGATAGAATTCTGACGAGCCCAGTTCGCGGCACGCAGGCCAGCTGCGTCCTCGAGCAACTGCTGTTCGCTGCTTTTTCCGGCCCAATAGCTTTCGAGAGCGCGTTTGAGCTCGCGCCTTGGACCCATGCGTGGCGTTCCGAGCGTGGCAACCGGAAGGGAGAGAAGAGACATAGCGTTAACCCCATGTTGGGGGCAAAGGCCATGGCGGACGCAGGCAGGGGAAGTCGCGCGTGCGACGGCTGCTTAGCGCACCACCGGGACACCCCGCCCGCGGACGAATAGATGCCGGGGCAGGTCTCCTGGCTCGCGGGTCATCGCTGCTGTCCGGCCTTCCCGAAGCCGCGCAGGCTTCAGTGACATCGTTGGACAGCGGCTCGCCGCTCACAGTTGCGGGGGCAGCGCCGGCATTTTCACCGGCTTCCCTCTTAGCTCCGGATCAAATGCAAACCGGAGAACCTCGACGAGTTGGATTATCGGCAAGAGAACTCTTCCGTCAACCTCTCAGATTATATCTCAAGCTAACGCTGCGACATCTGCTACGGGAATGACGTGCATCTCTTTCGTTGACCACGATGTAGAAGCGCTCTCCAATCAGCGATGTCGGAATGACCATCGGAGCTGCGTGCGCGTGGGGCCGCACGCCAGATCGGTGGAAGGGGCAAATGCGGCTTGCGCGGTCGGGACTGCTGCCTCGAGCAGAACGCATTTGATGCGAGTCCCGGCTTCCCAGCGGTTCATCGAGCACGTCCGCCATCCAACCGCCTTCTCGACCAACAGGATCCGTATTGAATAGGCCTAAGACACCTGGCGAAAGTCAGCAACATACCGGCGAGCAGGTTGATTTGCGGTGCGAGCCAGACTCCAAATGCTCGGCGTAAAGATCGGCTTGGCGTCGTTGGCCATCGAGTGCAAACCGCAGCTGACTGAGGCTGCTCTCGACTTCCGGAGCCGCCGCATATCGCGAAAGGAGCGCCAAACGCGCCGCGGCCCCGTGGCCACAAGCGGCCAAAGGCATGGCAGAGATCGAAAGCCCACATTCCTGCAACCGAACCAAACGGTTCAATGGCGGCAAACGTGCTCCGAATTCTCATCAGGAACTTGGCACCGAAGCGTTCCCCTGCGCCGTCGAATATCCGGTGCGGGACGAGGATCGGTAAGCCGCGATGGATAGGCTGAATGGAACGATCGAAACGTGTGCAAGTCGGAAAGTCGACAAAGAAGACACAAAACCGGTAAGAATTTCCGTCTGTTACCTGGCACGAAGAATGCAAGTCATCGGCATGCCCAGGCCCTCCTGCTGGGCATGTCCAGCACAGCAAATCCGGGCTGTCGCTGGCGACTGAAGTTAGCGGCGCGTGACATAGAGGGGAGCGCCTGCTCGCGCGGGACACCATCGGTCGCCCCGTCGCGTCGACGCTAACTTATTGCGCTCGCGCATAACAGGTTGAAGGTTGCCCGCTTTGAAAGACGTGTTGATGAAAAACCAGATAGGCCGACGGTTGTGAAGAAAATGTCTGGAAGACGCGCGCTATGGTTTTGTCTTGGTCCATCGCTGATCTGCCTGGTCGGACTGGCTGCGACGAGCAACAGTGTTCGTGCCAACGAAAGCGCCCTCGTCGAAAGAGTCAAGTCCACGTGGCGAGCGCAAGACGGTGAGACGATAGAACACATTCTCTCCAACGTCTCGAAGGTCGCACAGTTCGTCCCTCGAACGTGGGGCGTTGCTGAAGGATTTGACCGAGATGAATATGTTTTCGTTTCCTGGACCAGGCACCGGGACAATAAATCAGACGAACAGTACGTTATCACCTGGAAGATCGCATTCGACGGAACGATTCAACTTGCGTCGACCTATGCAAAGCCGATGGAATTGGGCTGGCGCGCCCTGGCGCTCTCGTTGATCGCCAGTGAAGTCGCGGATGGCGAAAGGGACGCAAATCATCGCTTTCTGCATGACCTGGCCAACTTCAACTTTGTCACGACCACGCGAGGTCCGCTCGGCAATCTTCTGCGGCAGGGCCGCTGCACTATCGTCGAACCTGTTGGAGTTGACTACTTGCCGAAGCCGAATGATAAGCCGACCGAGAAAGGGGGTCTGTGGCGCGTTCTGCTTTTGGTGAACTGTAATATCCCCGGGCCCCGCTTTTTTACTCACAACGGGGTCATCATTTTCGAGAAGAGCGAAGGATACGATTGGGAGCCGCAATCCTTCTTTGCCAAGCGTATCGCGGCGTTCCCTCCCGGCTCCTGGTTCGATCGCATAGAGCCGAAGGAATGGGAAGAGTTAGACGGGCGCGACAGGCCTCGGTAAATAGTCGCGCAGAGCAGGATCGCGCCGCAGCTCTTTGGGCGCCGAGCGCCTCAGAGCAACTGCAAAACATATGCGCTCCAAAGTCGCGGTGTTTACGCCTTCGCAACAGTCGCGAGCCTTCGGCCCGTGATCGGAGCGCGCGCAGAACCTATTTCCCTGACCCGTTCGCGGGCTCGATTTTGACAACGACAGCGTTCACGAACGACACGGTCGTGCCGTGGCGCCGCTCACGATGTTGAAGTCACTCGTTCCAGGGCCCACAAGAAGAACGATCAGGCACTCGTCGCGCAAAAGAACGGAGCTATCGTTCGCCGCCTGGTGGGCTACGGGCGGCAGATGACGGGCTGCCCCAGCGAGGCCTGTTCGATATGGGTTGATTTGCCGATGGGACGCCGCCCGTACGGGATGATCAACGATACACGGTGAACTTCAAATTCACGTTCAAGGAGAGCAATGTCCTGCCGTCGCCCGATGAAGCCGGCCATTTTGTACGAGGGCCCGGTCGGATCAGCTGATCTGCTGGGCGAGCATGGAGCACGGCCCGATCGAGCGTCGACGATCGATGATGCTTGCTTCTCAAGAAAAGCGGCAGTTGGTCCGCGTGGCGCGTCAATATGCGGTCAGTACCACGAAAGAGCGGCCGCCCATCGGGCAGCCTGGGTCATGAACAATCCGGTCCGATTATACGAACGGTGCGGCAGCACCACGTACGATTATGTGGAGCTCGGAGGTGCGAAAAGCCATAATGTGATCGGTATCAACGACCATCCGGCTGGCTATACGAAAGAGAGCTCCAGGTTTTGCAGGGTTTGCGCAACGAGATTCCGACTCATTTACGCAGCGAGGGGTGAGCTGAACTCCTTGGCGCCTTTGTCCAAACCGGTCAGAGGAAGCGAGACCATATTTCTACATCGGTCTTTTCGCGACAAGAATTTACGACGAACTGTCATCGCCGTCGTCGAAACCGTCGGCAGCCTTCTGTCTGCCGATGCAGGTTGGCACGAAGCGTAGCAAGGTCGCTCCTCCACGACTGACTTGCGCTCGACCGCCGAAAATTCACAGGCGCTTTTGTTCAAGCGCGTGAGAAACAGCGTTCCGAGGTCCGGCTTTCTCCTGCATCTTCGAGCGATGGGGATCTCCTCCTCAGGTCGTCAGGGTGCAGTGCGCGCCGACTGAGAGAGACCGGCGAACCTCGAAGGATACCGAGACACGCACACCGTAAGAAATCGCTTGAACCTCACGCTGCGTCAGGTCGTAGGTTGGAAATCACGACCAAGCTTTCATAAAGCACACGTCGAACGATGCTGGCCCAATAACGGACATGGTGCGGTCAAGCAGTCGAATGTGGCGGCGCCGGATCGTGCGTGAACATGGACCAAGAGCGAAAGGTTAGTGTCGGGATGAAACACCGCCGAATGATGGTCGCATTGCTCGCCGTCATGACATCTCCGGCTTGCGCGGCGAAACTCAGCGACGCTCCGCGCATCCTCGACGGCAATACGATCGAGATCGAGCAAACCAAAATACGGCTCTTAGGCATCGAAGCTCCTGCGACTGATCAGATTTGCGTCGACGCCCATGGCCGGAAATGGGCTTGCGGCGTAGCGGCTCGCGACGAGCTTATCAAGCATTCAAAAGGACGAACGTGGGATTGTCATACCACAGGAGTTGATGAGTACAGGAGGTCACTCGGCACTTGCTTCATTGAAGGCGAGAATGTGAACGCCTGGATGGTACGCTCGGGCTGGGCACTTTCGTCGGGTCGATCTAGCCCTAACTACGCCATCTATGAGTTGGTGGCGAGCACAGCCGATGCGGGGCTGTGGTCGGGGGCGTTCATAACGCCTTGGGACTGGCGTCGCCGCAACAAGTCGACGATCATCGTCGGTGCGAGCTCGGTTCCGATCGACGCTCGGGAGCTCCTGCTCGGTTCCACTCTGCTATCGGACCCGCCCTCGCCCGAGTGTCTGATAAAAGGCACCGTGGACCGCAACGGCGAGCGCATTTATCACCTGCCCGGACAACTCAGTTACGCACAAATCGACATAACGAAGATGCCTGGTGACCGCTGGCTCTGCAGCGAAGCGGAAGCCGAAGCCACCGGGTGGCATAAAGCCGTGCGATGAGGTGAAGCACATGCATGCAGGCCGTTCTCCGAATATGTCCTATCCGACCAAGATCGCGCCTTCGCGCCGCTCGCTGTTGCTGTTCGCTGTTTCGGCGAGTTGCCTGCGGCTTGCCAACATTGTCGATGCGAAGGAAGCAAAAGCGCCGCCAAAGCCAGATAACCTGCTCTCGCCGGATGCTGCGCTGAAGCGGCTGATGGAAGGGAACGATCGCTATGTCCAGGGCACTTCACGAGGCGACGATTTCAAACGCGAGCGCCAGGTCTTGGTCGATGGGCAAAATCCTTATGCGGCGGTTCTGAGCTGCGCCGATTCTCGCGTGGCGCCTGAACTTGTCTTCGGCAGCGGACTTGGTGATTTGTTTGTCTGCCGTCTCGCCGGCAACTTCGTCAACGATGACACGCTCGCCAGTGTGGAATATGCGGTCGCCGTGCTGAACACGCCGCTGATCCTGGTACTTGGTCACGATCATTGCGGTGCGATAGACACCACGGTCAAGTCGCTCCACCACGATAAGCCACCGCCGGGGCACATTTCATCCCTCGTCGCTGCGCTTGCGCCTGCGGTAACGGCATCTCGCCAGCAAACCGGTGACACGTTCGCCAATGCAACCCGACAAAATGTAGTCGATAATGTCAACAAACTCAAATCGGCGGGCCCGATTCTGAACGCGGCAGTTGAGCAGAACAGACTGAAGATCGTCGGGGGCCTGTATCGGCTCGACACCGGCAGGGTCGATTTGCTGAGCTAACGCTGGCACCTTCGGGCGGCCGGCTAGTCGTTTGCCGCCTGATACAGGGCTTCGGTCGAGTTCTACGTAATCGCTCGTCCATCGGCTGCATCAAATGCACCGAATACAATTCGCTCCACAAATGTCATAGCTTCGGGAAGACCCTTGGTATGCGCGGCCTCTTAATTCTCCTCGTATTCTACGTACTCATGTTGGCAATGCGAGACCGGCACCAAGAAACACTCATACCGCGGCCGACAGCATCCATACCTTCACGTTGATCCGCCAAGCCCACAGAGGTGGTTCAAGAGGCAGATTGCGGTGCGAGGCAGGCGCTGGGGCTGAGCTCTCGTCCTCAGGACACGCGACAATTCCGGCAGCCCCTCACCCGCGATCCGGCAAGTCACCTATGGTCCTGCTTATAATCACCAGCCTCAGTCAGGGCCGAAGATCACATAGAGCAGGATTACGACCACGACCACTGCCCAGCCGGCCGATGTAAAGAAAATTGCTACTCGCGTCGGCATCGGACGATCTCTCCTGCATCAGCCATTTTTGGAGACCGCCAGTCTCGGAAAAGCAGCCTCGTTGCATCTGCTTGGGAACGCCTCGACGTGCCATCCAAAGATCGCTCCTGATTCTGCGCAGGCCGGGCTTGTCATTGCGATTTGAAGTGCGCATCGAAATGGAGCATCTTCGCGCGCCGGCGCGCACCTTTGAAAATCGCTTTGCCGATGCGGACATCAGCCTCATGATCGCGGCTCGCACCGTCATCGCACGTCGCCCCAAGTCTCTTCGACCAACGCATCAATCATGTCGGATACATCAACTTGCCCGACGTTGAGCGTCAGCGAGATCCGCAACCTTGCCGTTCCCACAGGCACTGTTGGCGGCCGTATCCCGCGGATATCAAAGCCGCGCGCCTGTAGTGCAGAGGCGAGCCGCATCGCGCGGCCGTTGTCACCCACGACGTAAGGAATGATCTGAGAGTTCGAACGGCTCGGGCGCCCGCACACAACGAGCTGACGATGTGTAAAGTCGATCAGATCGATAAGGCGTTGCTGCCGCTCGGGTTCCTCCTGCAGGATCAAGAGTGCTTCTCGCACCGCGACAGCCATAAGGGGTGATGGCGCGGTGGCGAACACAAATGGACGGCACCGATTGACCATGAAGTCGCGCAATACGCCGGAAGCAGTGACAAGCGCGCCCGCCGCGCCCAGCGCCTTCCCGCAAGTGTGGATCACCACCAGATCTTCGCGCCTCTCATAGGAAGCGGTGAGCCCCCGGCCCTGCTCGCCGTAAACGCCTGTGGCATGAGCCTCGTCCACGACCAGGAACGCCTCGTAGCGCTCGGCCATTGCGACCAGATCTTTAAGCGGCGCGAAGTCACCGTCCATACTGTAGAGGCTCTCCACCACGATCCAGATGCGCCCCATTCCGCCCTTGGCGCGCCAGTCGCCAATCGTATCTTCAACCGACTGTAGATCATTGTGGGCGCTTATCCGAAACTCGGCTCGACCCGCTCGCGCGGCTTCATGAATGCTGGCGTGCACGAGCGAATCGAGAACGAGCAGATCGCCCCGCTGCGGCAGCGTCGTCAGAACAGCGAAGTTTGCGATGTAACCGCCGCCAAAGAACAGCGCTGTCTCCGATCGGAAGAACTGCGCCGCCTCGGCTTCGAGAGCTTCGTGCTCCTCGCAATTGCCGCGCAGCAGCCGTGACCCACCAGCTCCGATCGGCGTGCCGCCCTCAAGCGCGGTGAACAAAGCCTTTTTCATACGCGGCGCGCTCGCCAGGGCCAGATAATCGTTCGAAGCAAAATCGGTTCCTGCGCGTGGCATTAGGCCGCGCAGTCGATCGCCTCGTCTCAAGGCTTCCAGGGCCGCGGCATAGCTGTTAAGCTTGCCTATATAGGTTGGGTACATTGTTCAATCCGCCCAATGCCATCAATCGTGAAACGACTGTGATGGCTACAAAAGGAAGATGAAGGATCCGCCGTGCACTCCTTCAAGCCGGTCGGACGTAACTGTCTCCCATCAACCAGCACATGCGCGGCCTGCACGTTTTTCCCGCCCCGAAGGACTCATAACTGCAGCCAGTCGCGCGCCCATTAATCGCCACCATGATTGGCGACAGGAGTGCTTCGATTACGTATGTGACCGCGCTTCGGTTTCGATTTTGGCAGGTCACAGCGTGTCCGTTGATCAACGATCCCGCCCCCGCGACAGCGCGCGGTCGAGCCTTCGTCGCACAAACTTGCTCGTGTCACCGGCGCGCGACACATTTGTAGGAAGATCGAACGCGCGTTGGCGAAGCCGGGCGCAGCTGGTGCCATCCGTTATTTGCTGCCGTCCGGAAAACAAGTCTCCTGTTGGGGTGCATGTCGCGACCAAGCGCACTCCTCAACGCCACCAAACGGCACATGCTTGACGCCATTCCAGAGGAATGACGGTTAGGCAGAACCAGCATACCTAGGTCACCCTCGACACGCTCGCCCGTGCCGGTGATGCCGCCACTGCACACCTTGATGCCAGCGCCACGCGGAGACACCTGCGCCCCAGTTCTTTGCCCCTAAGGGCCTTTCCAAAGGCGCGCCGAAGGAAGGAACCGGTGCGGTGCGGGCGATTCCTCCCCGCATGCTTATTTGGCAGATTGCGCTTCGGCAGGCGCGCGCAACCTTCGTACTGACCGGACAAACGCACACTCTCTCAGCGAGAGTGGTCTGATCGTCTCAGAAGCGTACGGTGCGTACCGGAGCGAACTGAGAAGATCTCCAGTTTCGGCATGCCGAACCACCGGCCGTCTTGCCGCGCGTCACGGCAGCCGCACCAGCATTGCGATGCGGCCAATCTCACGATAGTGATCTGACAGATTTGCGACACCAGCTTCGCATCCATGCTAAGTTACATCGTCTCGTTCGCCCAAAGGATGTGGCTCACATCGATGAGATCGTCGAAGGTGTGGCTGTTCTCACCACAATCCCGCATGCACGCCGCTCGAGATCGCACGCAATCGCAAGACGGGCGCGCGTCCGTCCCTTTAGTACAATATTTTCGCTATTTGCACCAGCACACCTGACAATGGAGCCCGATCAGGTCGTGTTGCGCTTAGCAGCCGGGAGACGCACGGGAGTTCAGTCGCTCTACCGGATGGCTGTTGGCCCAAACCGCGACAATCTGGCGACCTTCTCCGCTACCGAGTACGCCGCGGGAAGCGTTAATCTGCTCCGCCGCCATCTCTGCCGTTCTTCATTTGTCGCCCGAAGGCGGACTCGCTCCCTGCTATCGATCTAGCGACGGCGATGGTGATATCCTCCAACATGCCGCGGTGGACGGCGCAATCGCTGCTCCAAGTGCAAAGCCGATCAGCTTGAGCGATGTCAACCAGTGGTGCGTGTGGTCAAACCAGCATTCTTTGAAAGTGTTGGGGTGAACGCGGCCCAAGCGCGAAGTGAGCAAGACGTGCGAGGTTCGGGCACGATCGCCCCGGATAGGTCACTGTGTTCCGATTGACATTCCATCTTGCTGCCATGGTGGTTGAAATGCGCGCGTGTCTGCCCCTGTACCGGGCCTGCCGGGCGGACGTCGCTCGCCCCTTTCAGCGACAGTGGCTTGGAAGGTTCGTGAGTTGAACCGGGAGTCGTTGCGCTGAAATGCAAGTGGATCGTGCTTGACACGACAATGATCAAGGCAGTGGGCGTAGAGGCTTATGAGAGCTCGCTATGTTGGCGACTGGGAAGGGAATGCTCACGGATATACCGCGGGGTTTTTGAGAAGCGGTTTTCCTCAAGGGTCGCTCACTCTTGGCCTTTAACAGGCCGCCAGGTCCTCCAGCGGCAGACCGCATCATGACGCAGGTCTGGCAATCCGTTGCTGCGGGGCGTGCGGAATTGCTCGTGGATGAACCACTTCATGGAAAGCCTGGTATGCTGCACTTCCGAGCAGGAGTCCGACGAGCGCTGTCACAACCAACTCGCCCGGCGCGCCTTCTCGTAGCGAGCCGAGAGCGAGCGCTGGCGCAACAGATCCAGCTCGTACTCGTTGAGGCTGCCCTTGAGCCCGAGCAGCAGGGGGTCGTTGCCGTGCCTTGGCGCATAGATGGTCTCTTGATCGACCAGCACGGTATCGACCACGCGGCACATCTCGATGAGTTGCTGCCTATCCCCGCTGTTGCGGGCGAAGCGCGAGACCTCGCGGGCGCAAACCGCACCAACCTTGCCGAGGCAAACCTCCGCCACCATTCGCTCGAATCCGGTGCGTTGTATGCCGCCGGCCGCTGAACGACCGAGGTCATCATCGATCACTTCAATTTTCCGACCACTGGCGGATCACTTAGCTGCCTGTGACAGCTCGGCGACTTAAATTTTATGCCGATCAGCTCACAGGCCTTGAATCGCACGTAGCGTCACGTTGTACATTTCGAAGTAACTGATGAGGATGCCCGGCAAGTCAGACCGGCCCGCTGTTTGCTGCCATCAGTGAGACGATGATACCAATGCGGTCGATGTGTGTACAGCAGAGGGCGACGCAGGTGGCCCAAACCCCGCCTGCGGGATCGCGCGAACGGGCTCCGAGTGCTCGCATGCGAACGATGACAGCCGCGGGGGATGCTGGGCTGCTGCGCTCTGCGGCCGGCACGTTGAAGCCGTTCGAACAGCCGCGGATCGTCTCTGTTCGGCGCTGCTCATTTAATCAGCATGACTTTGACGATCCTCAGGGCAGCGGAGACCCCCCTCCAAGGTCTGTGCGAGCCAGTGTTGAGCCGCATTCCATCAATATCGTCTTGATAGAGAAGGAAACGACGACAGATTTCTCGATCATTGATCCTCTCGCAACTTGAATTTGCGGTAAGCGTTTTGCCGCAAATAACCGTCGGCAGGTCCTCCCTCGGTCGACGACTGACTTCCGCCCGGCCATCGAAATGAGGCCGGGCTTTTTTTGCTACCAATGAACGACAGTTTGGAGTGTTCTGGCCCGCCGTGTCTGATGATTGATGATTGGACGATTAGGGAGACAGAGACAAGCATAAGCGATCGATTGGGATGATAGTTCGTCACATGCTGAAATCCTGATCCGATCCTGACGCCCGAGCTGCTCTTGCTGCTCGCCTCCATGGGCACGCGGACGCCGATCGGACCGGCCTGAAATTGCGGTTGATCGAGCGGCAACTCCGGACGACCTCGATCAAGCTGACAAGCGCGGCATTGAAGGGGTCGAGGCCTTCCGCCGGAATTCAGTACTTCCGACGTGAGCGGCCGCTGGCCTCTTGCACGTCGTAAAACGGCGTATGGTCGCCGAACTTGGAGACGATCACGTGCGCAATGGCCGCCTCGGTCGACAGTCTGCCGGGCACGACATGCTCCGTCGCGTGTGCCTGCGATAGCGCCCGAGCAGCCACGGCAGACGTATTTTGGGCGGCGCGTGACCAAAAATCCGCCGTTGCGCCGGGATCAGGTCGAGGCGTTTACTGAGGTGCTCGCCGATCTTCGTCATGGCGCCGCAGCCGCACGGACAGAGCGTGCTCGCAGCCTCGATGATCCGCTCCACCTGGGGCACATGAGCAGGCAAGCAGCCGCGATTGCGATCACGATCTTGATCCGATCCGGCGCGCGATCGGCCCCTGATGATCGCCGCCGCCTTCTCCTGCACCGTGTCCAGGACGCCTTGCGGGACAATCGACTTCGGCAGTTATGCTGGACCCCTCACGGCAATCTTGATCCGGAATGAACAACATGCTTCAGCTCGCTTTCCCATTGAGACAACAATAGCGACGTCAAGCGCGTGATGAAATCTGCCCATCTCAAGGAGCTAGGAGAACTGATGCAATTGCTTTGGCATTTGTTCGAAGCAGTGCACCAGCTTCCCAGAGGGCCAGACCATACAGCAGCCGTTCAGACGATCAAACGCCTCGAGCGCCGGCTGACAGTGTTGATTCAAGCCTCTGCTCGAGCTGCCGACCGCGAAGTCGTCGGTCGCGCCGGCTCGGCTAAATAAATGATTGTCAGAAACCCACCACCCGCCCGACGCGGACGTCGCGCGCGGGGTTTGCAATGGCAGCCGGAAACCGGAGTGCCCGTCCGGCTACCGATATCCCCTGGCCTTATTGATCACCAGTTGTGCAGCTTTGGGTGGCATAGAGCGCACCAGTCACGTCTTCCAGCGATGAGTGAGGCGCTCGATATGAGTAGCCACTAGAAGCGCGTATTTTTGAGCAATACATCACCTTCCACTGCGCGTGGATAGTGGGCCGCCACTTCGAATGATGGTAGCAGGTCCAGAATGGCTTGCAGAGACAACTGCCCTTCGTAGAGCTCGCGGTCGCTATATTCCGTGTAGATGAAGCGCGTGTTGCTCAAGGTCCGCATGCCGCCGGCGATAACATCGGCTTCGGCTCCCTGGACATCCATCCAGATGAAATCGACCGTGTTCAGCTTGGCATCGCTGCACCAGTCGTCCAGCCGCCGCGTTTCAACCGAGACAGGGCGATCGAACCGAACCCAATCATACTCGGTAAGATGGTTCTTCGGGCGGCGTATCGAGCCGGAGAGGTCCCATTCCTTCGCATCACCATCTGCATTGCTTGGATGGAAGTCGATCATCCCGTTTCGATCACTGATGGCGATTTCAAGCAGCTTCAACCTATTGAGGGATGGGCCCAGCTTCTTCTTGAAGCGCGCGATCGCTCTGGGGTCCGGCTCAAAGCAGTAGAGCTGAGCTTGCGGGCACAGGTTGAGAAACTGTTCCGTATCGGTCCCGTCATTGCAGCCGATATCCAGGATGACCGGATTCGGCTTCTGAAGAAGTGAAACGATGTGCTGGTGTACTTCTACAGACGACACAGGTGCTTTATCCCTTGGGCGCGGAGATCGGGTGAATTTCGACTTCGAAGCCGCAATCACACGCCAGACGCGCCGGCACAACGTATATCAAGGTATACAATGCATATGTCCGTCAGTTCCCTTGATCCATGACGGCTATTTGGATGCCATCGACATCAAAAGGGAACCTGTCGGACCGGGAGGTGCAGCGACTGCCTGGAATGGAAATTGCAACCCAGCGTCGGCAGACGCGCCCTCTGTGAGCCAGATCGTCGTCTGCGGTTCTTTTTCGGGGCGGCCAAAAGATGAGCTTCGCTCGAATGTCACCTGTGGCTATTCTCCCTGGAGCGTGCCGGGCAGAGTGATCTCTCGTCCGCAGCAATAGCCTATCACCTAGATCACAGTTGCGCGAGATATGCTCTGCCGGCTGACGGCCGCCATCTCAGATTCGGCTGACGCAATGTGCGAGCAGCTCCGGACGATACCTTCCTCGGACTCATCTGCTCTTTGGAGAAGACCATACGCGGTCCGCGTCTCGACGCACGCGTTTGCTGCAGCAATCCTCCGCAGCGCTCGTCGCAGATCTCTTCGACTTTCTGCAGCAAACCTTGCGGCGGATCTCCGGCAACCCAAAACTGGCGGAGCCAATCCGTTATGGCGTCTCGAGGGTTGCCATCTTCGAACGCTTCCTCACCGACGGCCGCATTGAGCTCGACTGCAGCATCGTCGAACGCGCCACCGCCACAAAAATTACGGGAAAGCTCTTCGCGGGCAGCGGCGGCGGCGGACAAACCTGGGCAACTATCGCAACGCTGCCGCAAACAGCGAAAGTGGACGATGTCGATCCGTTCGCCTGGCTCGCCGTATTGCCAACTGTTTACCGAGGTTGACGGCCTCAGCTTGCTTTCAATTACCCACATTTGACATCGGATTTGAGCGAGGCGCCGCGGGCGAAATCTTGAATCGCTAGAATCTGTTGTGATTCGTTGTTGAGCACCTGATTCGGAAGCGCGGAGTATTCGATGGGCTTGGTGAAAGAATGCGCGGGGGCGCGTGCTCAGCGATTGACGACCGGTATCGAGACATGGGTTGATCGGGAAGTTGCGGGATTTGAGTTTAAGGATGAGCGGCTTGGTCGCCGGTTCTGCAAACTTCTCGCCAAATCGGGCGCGACATGGGTCAAAGCATCCCGCTGGTTTGTCAGGATTGGGCCAACACGAAGGCCGCCTATCGCTTCTTCTCCAACGAACGGGTCGACGAGGCGGATATTCTTTGCGGTCATTTCGAGGCGACGCGCGGGCGCGTAGCGGCGACGGAGGGACCGATCCCCGTCCTCCATGACACGACGGAATCTTCAGGCTCTAAAGCCAGCGAACGATTCCGCCCAATTTTGCGATGAGCCATCTTCTCAACTTTAGCCTCCGCCGATTTGCGTCTGCCACAAGCGAGCATAAGCGCTTTCACCAAGCAGATCAGTATGCCTGCCCTCCGCAACGATGCGGCCCCTGTCTAAGACGACGATCTTGTCGGCATCACAGATGGTGCTGAGTCGGTGAGAGATGACCACGATGGTCTTGCCGGCCCGACGCAAATCCTGGAGGAGCCGGTGCACTGTGGCTTCGGCAACCGGGTCGAGAGAGGAAGTCGGCTCGTCTAGGATTAGGATTGCCGGATCCCGATAGAGAGCTCGCGCCAACGAAAGGCGCTGCTTCTCGCCGCCAGAGAGCCTTACGCCGTTTTTGCCCAGATAGGCCTGGAAGCCTCCGGGCCAACGCTCAATCACCTCCCGCAGCCCAGTTTGATCGCAGATTTTCATGATCCTGTCGATCTCCGGCTCGAACTCGCCAAGTGCGATGTTCTCGATCACCGAGCCCGAGAATACGTCCGTTGACTGCGGTACCGAAGCAACAACGTTACGCAGGGATACGGTCGATAAGTCTTTGAGATCATGGGGGCCGATCCGGATGCGCCCACCCTCGAGCGGGTAGATGTTCTGCAGCAGCGCGGCAAGGGAGCTCTTGCCGGAGCCGCTTTCCCCGACCACGGCCGTCATCTCGCCTCTGCGGAACGTGACGCTGAGGTCTTGAAATAGCTTGGGCTGGGCGCCGTGACGGAACGTGACATTCTCGAAGATGATATCACCGAGACTGGATTTCGTGACATCAGCGCCTCCGTCACGCGCCGGCTCAAGGTCAAAAATCTCAAACAGGCGATCCGCCGCGATAAAGGCGTCCTGCACAACTCTGTTAGCTTGGATCAGGTTGGCGACTGGGCGGGTGATATAGCCGAGCAGCGCATAGCACGAAAGTAATTCACCCGGAGTGACGGTCTGATCCAGAACAAGCGTCGTCCCGAACCACATTAGCAGGATCGTCAACAGAGTTGAGAGGAACGAAGAAGCGTTATCTCCTAGGATCGAGATAAGGCCGGCACTGTAGACTGACTGCAGCGTCTTAACGAAGCGGGTCTCCATCTTAAGGCAGGAGCTGTTCTCCATCCCGAATGTTTTGATCGTAGAAACAGCTCCGAGCGATTCCACCAATTGCGCCTCCAGATCGGCGGCATTCTCCATGATTGCGCGCTGGCGCTTGCTGTTCAGCCGATTAGTGGTCCAGTATACCAGCGAATATAGTGGAACCGAGATCGCCACGACCACAGCGATCTTCCACGAGTAGAGGAACATCAACCCGAACGAGAACAGTATGACTAGGATGTTGACGAACATCGTGATGGAGACCTCGTTCAAGAAGCTCCTGATTTTCACCGCGTCGTTCATCCGGGAAACGATTTCTCCCACTTGCATACTATCGAAGAACTTTTGGGGTAAGCTTAGGATGTGATTGTAGTAGCTGAGGATCAAGCACACATCGATCTTCTGCCCAGTTTCCAGGACGAGCCGGCTTCTAAGGAGACTGATAAGGATTTGTGGCACCAGGATCAGCAACATCGCGACGCTCATGAGGTTGAGCAAGTTGCGGTTGCCCGATGCAATCACGTGATCGACGATCTTCTGTACGTAAATGGCCGTCGAGAGTCCCAGAATGGTGGTTACCAGTGCGCCGACGAGCGCCTGCGCCAGCGCAGCTCTGTGCGGCGCAAGCAGTCGGACGAAGCGAAGAAAAGTTGAGGTGGTCTCATCGCGGCGCTTGAAGGTATCTGCCGGAACCAGGAGCACCAGGACACCGGTCCACTGCCCTTTGAATTCTTCATGCGACAGCTTTCGAATTTCACCAAAAGCTGGGTCCATCACGGTGACGCACCTCGCGTCGATCGCCTGGACGACCACGAAGTGATGCAGGACGTCCTTGACGATCACATGCGCAATAGCGGGCTTCGGGACCTTGTACAAGCTGTCGAAGTTGCCCTTGACACCTTTAGCAATGAAGCCCAGCTTTTGAGCCGCGTGCAAAAGACCCGCCACCGTGGTGCCGGAGCGGTCGGTTGAGGCAAACTGTCGGATACGAGACAAGGGCAACTTGCAGCCATAGAAGGCGCCAACAGAAGCAAGGCTGGCTGCCCCACAATCCGTCATGTCCCGCTGCTTCAACTTGATGATCTGTCTCGACATTGGCTCACTGGCTCTCGAATAATCAATAGTTAGCGGGCAGCCAGGAGCGGGTTGAGCCAATCGTCGACCTCAGTGTAGAGGAGTTGCAGTAGAGTGCGCTCAGCCACGAAAAAGCGGGCTCGCACGGTCATGCCCTTCTTCAGATGGCCAATAATTCCGTTTTTGAGTGCAAGGTAACTGCGAGAGAGCGCGCAACGGACCTTGAAGACCGGGTTCTTGTCCAGGAGGATGAAGTCCTGCGCCACGTTTAGCACTTTCGCGTCGATTCCCCCCCACTGATTGTAATTGAAAGCGTCGACCTGGAGCCGCACCGCCTGCCCCTGCTGCACGAAGCTGATGTCTTTGGGAGAGACGTAAATTTCTGCCACCAGTTCGCCTTCAGGCGATATCCAACCCACGGTTTGCCCTGCCTGGACGTAGCCGCCTGGCGACAGGCCAGAGAATTGCTCGAGCGCGCCGGACACGGGAGCGCGAATGCGGGTCAGGTCGCGTTCGCTCTCAAGTTGGTGCAGGCTCGCAGTGAGCTCCTGAAGGCGGAGGTTCGTATCGAAGAGTTGCTGATTCCATTCGGCGGATTTGCTCCGTGCAAGGATCTCGCCTTTTACTTCGAGGCTCTGCAGCGCCAAGGTCTTTTCCTCAACCGCCTTGGCGGGCGCTGCAGCAACGGAGAGGAGGCGCTTGGCCCGATCGAGCTCCACCGCGGCATTGCCGCGGGCATATTGGTTCTCCCGCAACAGATTGAGAAAATGCAGCCGCTCGGCCTCGGCGGCCTCGGTCCGGAGGCGGATGGGAGGGGCGAACTGCGCGCCAGAAGAGATCAGGGTCTGGAGGTCGATGGCACGATCTCGCTTCAGACGGATTTCGTCCGTTAGCGTACCGATTTTTTCCTCAATGACCTTGTCGTCGAGAACTAGGATCTCCCGGCCTTGTTCAACGCGATCGTTCTCGACCGCAAGAACCCGGGAGATGCGCCCGGAAAGCGGCGCAATCAGGGGAGTCTTCTCCATTGTGGGACGAATAGTACCGGCACTTTGAACAGAAAGCGTGACAGTAATGATCGGCAGCGACGACATGGTCGCAACGACAGACAGTACTATCAGCTTGTAGATTGCCAAAGATCGCCCTGATCCTCGCGACAGAATACTCTCCGCAGTGCAACCGACCACTTCCGGAGGCAGTAACTCATCAGTCATAGTAGTCACGCTATATGGCGATTAGCAGGCCGAACATGCAGATCTAGCTTGAGCACCTCCGAGGGATGCACCGCCTCTTATTCACCGGACCAAACGATCAACGCATTATATCCCATGCAGCTACAGCTGCGAACACCGCAATAACTGCTGCAAACAATCCGAGAACCCACCCTCCCGAGATCGCAGCTGCTTCGCCAGCGGTGAGTTCGGCCAGATTGTAAGATGGCACATCGAGCTTCATTGTTTGTCTCCTCCTGAATGGGGAACGGTCGGCTCTGCAGGTCGGCGGCTTGCTCGGTCACCGAGAGAAGTTAAGAAATTCTCAGACCCTCAGCGCCCACATTTGTCCTGCTCCAGAGCGACGGACTGTTAGGGGACGCACGTTGAAGAGGATATTCCAACCGTAGCTGCGGCGCGAAAGCGTCTCCGTCCCGTACAGAAGTTTTTGCATCATGAGGCGAGCCAGCCTGGAGGACAGGTATCTGCGCCACAGACTGGCTCACCAAGTTACTTTTTTGCGCACGCTACTTATGCACTCTGAGTCGGAGGCGGGCAGTAGATTGGCTCGACGATGATATAATTACCCTCCGGATTTGGCCTAACTACCCAACCGCACGGATCTTGCCCTCCCGCAGCAGCACACGCTTCTTCGAGAGTCAATTCGGTCACGTCATAAGCTGACATATTCATGCTTTTTCCTTTCGCGTAGTCGGCGGTCAGGAACTGCTGCCGCCGACGCAGGATAATCAAATCTCGTGCCAAGCCCTCAGGAAAGCCAACAAGCTCGGGAAAGCCAAAAATAAGCGGCTCTGCGTCTTCAGAGGCTTAACCGAACTGTGCTGCAGGCCGCGCGAACATTACGTCGCCAATGCGACTAATCAGTCGCGAACACAACAAGTGTGAAGAAGCCGGTGAGCATCCGTATTGGGCGAGCCGGCTACCCGAGAACTGCTGGAGCGAATTCCCATCAGCACCGCTGGCCGGCCTTTGCTGCGTTCGTACTGGGGCGCGCAATGGCCAGATCGAGGTCGGTGCGGATCATTCTTCAAGAATTCCCGCGCTCTTTCCCGCACCGCTGTCTCCGCTCCATGGCACGAATCTTGGTTTTCTATTTGCGCGAGGCGGCAGGCGTTGTCGGCCAGCGTCACGCCGGACCTTCTTGTTTGGAAAGGAGACTCTGATGAGGACCAATATGTCAGCTTAGCGTGTAGCCTAACTAACCCGCGAACCAGCATCTGCAACTTCGGGAGGGTCGATATCGTTGGGAGCATTTGCCTGAATTTTGGGGCTAGCAGGGGCTGCAGCTGCAATTATAAAGCAGATAGTGCTTGGCTTGAAAGTCCGATCCTGGGTGGCGAGTTCAGCTGCATGGTGGACTTCACTAACCTGACCCGCAAAACAGCGGTGTTCGATCCGATGACGACACTTGCCAACGCCAATGGTCTGTGCACGACCGCGTCCACCGATCCGATGGCGCGATTGCCGTCGCAGCGCTTGCTGCGCGGCATGCCGGGGGCCTATACCCGCCTGACGGCCGAGGCGCAGTGGCGCAAGCCCTTGCACGCCGTTCGTCAGTGTCCGCGCCGGCCATCAATGCCGACATCTCGAGCCAGCCGGGCGTTTCCAACTACCTGCCGGTTGGCAGCACCCAGACGGTCCGCCTGATGCCGACCGTCGGCTTTGAATACCGCTATCCCCTCATCAATGTGCAGCCACGGGGCACGACCGCCGTCGAGCCAATCGCGCAGGTCATCATCCGGCCCGACGAGCCCCACGCCGGCAAGCTGCCGAACGAGGACGCGCAGAATTTTGTATTCGACACCTCGAGCCTTGTTCGCGGTCGTATGTCGACGATTGCTTCGTACTGGCGGCAAACTACGTAAGTTCCTACAACTACTCCGCTGGTTCGGCATCGCCCGTGCTGAACAACACCTGCCTGCTCACTCTCGGTCTACGAACGATCGGGGTAAATTCAGTCAGTTTTTGAGCGACCGTGCCACGGCTGGACATCGACAATTCGATACAATTCGATGATGGCCTCTCTTGGAGCACGCCGCCTGAGTTTTTGAGATAGTTGGCATACTTGTTGTTGTGCGCGACTTCGTCAAATTCATCGAGCGCCGATCTTCGATGAGTCTTGTGCACCGCACGCTTCGTCGGCGTCAGCTCCTAGATGCTGCCGTCAGACGAAGCAATCATGTGCATTCCGGCCACCGCCGTCGAAACACGCGGCGCTTCTACCGGTGTAACGGCCGCCAGGCCAATGTTGAGGAAGGTTCAATCTGGGTGTTTCGACGAAACGCAATGTTATTTTCGTCACAGCTTGGCGGGCCGTGTACCTGAGGGCGTTGGCTTCCGGACAAAGACACGCGCAGGCCAGGCAACGATTCAGCAGAACTGCAGGGATGGATCGTTCAGCTCATTTTTGGCCTGACTCTTGCTACAATTGGGCTGGTCACAATGTGCCTATCACCAACTTGCTCAAACGCTCAGGAGACCTGTATGACTTTCCGTCCGCTTCACGACCGCGTTGTGGTCAAGCGCATCGACGCCGATGAGAAGACCGCTGGCGGCATTATCATTCCCGACACTGCCAAGGAAAAGCCCTCGCAGGGCGAAGTCATCGCTGTCGGCCCCGGTGGCCGCGACGAGACCGGCAAGCTGGTTCCGATCGACATTGAGGTCGGCGACCGCGTGCTGTTCGGCAAGTGGTCCGGCACCGAGGTCAAGATCGACGGGCAGGACCTGTTGATCATGAAGGAGAGCGACATCATGGGCGTTCTCACCGATGTGTTGTCCAAAAAGAAAGCCGCCTAACCCAGCGCTCGCACAGCTCACCCCTGACGAGCGCCCACCGGGCGCGCTGAAGGATCAGAAACTAAGAACTGAGGGAATTCTTTATGTCACCGAAAGAAGTCAAATTCGGAGTGGACGCGCGGGACCGCATGCTGCGCGGTGTCGACATCCTCGCCAATGCCGTACAGGTCACGCTCGGTCCGAAGGGCCGCAACGTGGTGCTCGATAAGTCGTTCGGCGCGCCTCGCATCACTAAGGACGGCGTTGCCGTCGCCAAGGACATCGAACTCGACGACAAGTTCGAGAACATGGGCGCCCAGATGGTGCGCGAGGTGGCTTCGAAGGCGGCGGATGCTGCTGGCGACGGCACCACCACCGCGACCGTGCTGGCCCAGGCGATCGTGCGCGAAGGCGCCAAGTCGGTTGCCGCCGGCATGAACCCGATGGACCTGAAGCGCGGTATTGACCTCGCGGTCGAAGCCGTGGTTGCGGACCTGCAGAAGAACTCCAAGAAGGTCACCTCGAACGAGGAGATCGCCCAGGTCGGCACCATCTCGGCCAACGGCGATGCCGAGATCGGCAAGTTCCTCGCCGACGCCATGAAGAAGGTGGGCAACGAAGGAGTGATCACGGTCGAGGAGGCCAAGTCGCTCGAGACCGAGCTCGACGTCGTCGAGGGCATGCAGTTCGACCGCGGCTACATCTCGCCCTACTTCGTCACCAACGCCGACAAGATGCGCGTTGAGATGGACGACGCCTACATCCTCATCAACGAGAAGAAGCTCTCCTCGCTGAACGAGCTGCTGCCGCTGCTCGAGGCCGTGGTGCAGACCGGCAAGCCGCTGGTCATCGTCGCCGAGGACGTCGAAGGCGAAGCGCTCGCGACCCTTGTCGTGAACCGCCTGCGTGGCGGCCTGAAGGTCGCGGCCGTCAAGGCTCCGGGCTTCGGCGATCGCCGCAAGGCCATGCTGCAGGACATCGCGATCCTGACCGGCGGACAGGCGATCTCGGAAGATCTCGGCATCAAGCTCGAGAACGTCACGCTCAACATGCTCGGTCGCGCCAAGAAGGTGATGATCGACAAGGAGAACACCACGATCGTCAACGGCGCCGGCAAAAAGGCCGACATCGACGCGCGCGTGTCCCAGATCAAGGCGCAGATCGAGGAGACCACCTCGGACTACGACCGTGAGAAGCTCCAGGAGCGTCTCGCCAAGCTCGCCGGCGGCGTAGCGGTGATCCGCGTCGGCGGCGCGACCGAGGTCGAGGTAAAGGAGCGCAAGGATCGCGTGGATGACGCGATGCACGCGACCCGCGCGGCAGTCGAGGAAGGCATCCTGCCGGGCGGCGGCGTCGCCCTGCTCCGTGCTTCCGAGCAGCTCAAGGGCCTGCGCACCAAGAACGACGACCAGAAGACCGGCGTCGAGATTGTGCGCAAGGCGCTGTCCTGGCCGGCCCGCCAGATCGCGATCAACGCCGGTGAAGACGGTTCGATCGTGGTGGGCAAAGTTCTCGACAACGAGCAGTACTCTTATGGCTTCGATGCGCAGACAGGCGAGTACAGCAATCTTGTCTCCAAGGGCATCATTGACCCGACCAAGGTCGTGCGCATCGCGGTCCAGAACGCCTCCTCGGTGGCGGCGCTGCTGATCACGACGGAAGCGATGGTTGCCGAGCTGCCGAAGAAGGCCGCGGCTGGTCCAGCAATGCCTCCGGGCGGCGGCATGGGCGGTATGGACTTCTGATCCACCTCTCAAAGCGTCGATGACATGCAAAACCCTGGCAGGAATGCCAGGGTTTTTTGCTCCGCGGGAGCTTGCAAATAGCCCTTGCAAGCCGCCCCGAAGGCCCAACCCATCGGCCTATCGATATGAGCGGCGGTTGGGCCCAGACCTAATTTACTTGTGACTTTTCCCTCGGCGGCGACAGGGCCTCGGCCAAGGTAAAACGGGTCCAGCACTGCGATGGAACCGGGCCTATCGCTATTTGACTCTCACGAAGCTGCCTCTGCTCATCCGAGTGTTGAACCCTTGGTCTGCGGCATATCCGGTGCTGCCTACCCGCTTTCGACCTTCTTGCGTACTTTCCTGTCCTGACGCGTAGTCCCAAGCGCCCAAATGCCCTTTCCTGGAGCTTCGCACTCACATCTCATGGCCAGAGGGCTCGTTTGAAAGCAGCGAGAATGCTCATTGTCAAAAACCACACAGTATCCTGCGGAAGTGCCATGATTAGTGTACGCTTTATTTTGTCCTCGCGGACGGGCTCCGCTTCGCCTACGGGGGCCCCCTCAATTCCGCTGCAGCGTCCTACCATGGATATCTGTTTTAGAGAGAGTGTGTGTCGGCAGGTCGTGCAATTGATGCTGTTCCAGGCAGATCACGGGGAATGACTTTTGAGGAAGCAGCGACACCGAAGTTTGGACCGCCCAGAAATGGAGTTTTACGACTCTGAACACGTTGGCGGGCTGGTTGCGCCGACGTGGTTCTGCAGCAAAATCGGCGGTCTGCTGCCGAATGCCCCCTGGGGGCGTTCTTACTTGGAGTACTTGCACCAAGTCTCCACCTTCTCCTGGGCGGCTGCAAGGCTGAGTAACGAATGGGTGTTGAGGCATTCGGCCCGGAAGCGACCCTCGAGGACCTCGATGAACGCATTGTCGTTTGGCTTGCCGAGCTGCGAGAAGTCCAGCGTGACGCCACGCTGGTAAGCCCACGTGAAGATTGCACCACGAACTCGCTGCCCTGGTCGACGCGGGTCGCCGCCGGGCGATCCACTTCCTTGCAGGCTCTTTCCAGCCCACGACGTCGCTGCCGCGGAAGGCTCGCGCTCCGCAAATCGCTCAATATTTGCGGATCGGCTTCATGGAGCTCTCTCCGTGCAAACGGCACGAATCTTGATTCGTTTCTTTCGCACAGCAGCAGCCACCTCGTAACTGTCATCACCCCAAGCCGCCCGAGAAGGACATGAGGAAAGCCAAAGTTCTGATCGACCGCGACTTCACCATTGGTTACACCGACCCTCGTCTTTTTGGTGCTTTCATCGAACATCTGGGCCGATGCGTCTACGGCGGCATCTACGAGCCCAACCATCGGACCGCAGACAAGAGGGGTTTTCGGAAGGACGTGCTGGCGCTGGTGAAGGAGCTCGGCCCGACCCTCGTTCGATATCCTGGCGGCAATTTTGTCTCCGGATACAACTGGGAGGACGGCGTTGGGCCACTGGAGACGAGGCCGGCGCGCCTCGACTTGGCCTGGTTCAGCACCGAGCCGAACAGCTTCGGCACCAATGAATTCATGGACTGGTGCAGGGCCGCCGATGTCGCGCCGATGATGGCTGTCAATCTGGGGACACGCGGCGGCGATGCCGCTCGCAATCTGGTCGAATACTGCAACCATCCCGGAGGAACTGCGTGGTCGGAGCTCCGCCGCAAGCACGGCTGGCAGACGCCTCATGGGATCAAGCTGTGGTGCCTCGGCAATGAGATGGACGGGCCCTGGCAGATAGAGCAAAAGAGCGCCGCCGCTTACGGGGTAGTTGCAAGAGAGGCGGCCAAGATGATGCGGCGGGTGGACCCTACCATCGAGCTTGCGGTATGCGGTTCATCGTCGCGCAAGATGCCTAGTTTTGGCCAATGGGAAGAAACGGTCCTGGAACACACCTTCGATTACGTCGACTACATTTCAATCCATACTTATCTGGAGAACTACAGTCAGGACACCGCATCGTTTCTCGCGAGCACCGACCTGATGGACAGCTTCATCGATGAGGTCGTCGTCCTAGCTGATGCGGTTGCGGCCAAGCGGCGCTCCAAAAAGCGTCTTATGCTGAGCTTCGACGAATGGAACGTCTGGTATCGAACGAGCAACGAGGTTGCCCCGGTAGACCGCTGGCCAGTGGCACCCCCCATTCTTGAGGAACTCTATACGATGGAGGACGCGCTCGCCTTCGGCGGCGCCTGCATTTCCCTGCTGAATCACGCCGATCGGGTGAGAGTTGCCTGTCTGGCGCAACTCGTGAACGTCATCGCGCCGATCATGACCAAGACAGGCGGAGGTGCGTGGCGCCAAACCATCTTCTTTCCTTTTGCGCATATGAGCCGCTTTGGCCGCGGCAGGATTTTGCGCGCGCAAGTCGAGTCGGAGGCCTACTATGCGTCGTACAACAATCCTGACGGTAGACCGGCCGACACCCTTCCAGCGCCCGACGTACCGTATCTCAAGATAGCGGCAGTCGCCGAGCAAGGCGGCGGCTTGTCGCTCTTTCTGCTCAATCGTGATCTGAAGCAGGAGATGGAGGTGAGCGTCGAGGCTAGAAGCTTCGGTCCCCTGACAGTTCACGAGCGGCTCGAGCTCCGGCACGATGATCTGATGGCGGCAAATACCGAAAATACGCCGGACAAAGTCAAGCCGGCGCCCTTGCAAAGCGTGGCCTTTGACCGCGGGAGGTTGCGGGCGAGACTCAAGCCGGCGTCATGGAATGTGATCTACCTGGCGGCAGACTGAGAAGATGAAGGATCCGCGAAGGCAGCGCCAAAGGATCAATTACCATCGCGGTTTAGGTTCTTGCTTGAGCATGATTTCCGCGAAAGCTATTAGGCCGAGAGCGTGAGCACATCGCAAAAGCTGTGACCGCTGCCGGTCGTACCAGGGCCGATGATCGCAGCCAACGGCATGGTGATGGGTCACATAGCCCCTGCCGCGATCAGCGCGTCCGCCGCCGCCGCACCCGGCCCAGCCTTGCCTGCATGGGGTACGACCAAATTTCAGGCCGCCGTATTCCGCGCCTGCACCGCGTCATACCATGATCGTCGCTCGCCTGCCCGAAGCAATCGGTCCGTTCGAGAGCGGCTCGTCCCACCGCGTCAGCGAGGTCGCAGCGTTATGCTAAGTCCACGCCACTCTCGTCGACACCGCTCTGGCCGTCCATGACCTGATCCTGCCTCCATTCTCCGTCGAAAAGCGCGAGCGCTATTGGGCTAAAAGCCGGCTGTTCGGGGCAATATTCGGGCTGACGTCGAGCGAGTTGCCGACGCATTGGGACTCGTTCGCGGCCTACAACGCGGCGATGATGCAATCGGATACATTGTCCGTCAGCACCGCCGCGCGCGAGGTGGCCCAAGATCTTCGTCGGTTCACGACCATGTTGCGGCCGCCGCGCTGGTATCAAACCCTGAGTGCCGGACTACCGCCGGACCGATTACGCACCGGCTTCGGGTTTGCGCTCGACGAACGCGACAGAGAGGCCGCAGAGCGTGCAGTTGCCCGAATACTACGCATCTATCCCAAAATGCCGACCGGCTTCGCTACGTCGGCCCCTACCAGGAAGCTCAAGCGCGACTGCAGTGAACGCCGCAGCTGAGCTGGACAACCGGGTGCCTGAAGAGTGCCTGGAGAGCACAACCCCAGTTGGATGACCGCCGGAACAGGTAAAGCTGTCCCGGACAGCCGCGGACGTTGCCGACCGCCTGCCGCGCCCCGCCGGCGGTCTTTGCCCGCAAATTTCATTGCCAGGTTACGCGTGACGTCGGGGTAGATGTCGCCGCTCATGACGTCGTAGAGAGGCACCATCGTGATTGTGCCTCCCGCCCGGAGGAGAAGTTTGCGTCAAGCCGACGGACGCAGCCTGCGAGCTCTTTACGGCGATCTTGTCGCAGGACACCCGTATCGCAATTGGGCGTACGCCACGATGAAAAATCCGAGAGGCTCCCGCACAGCGCAAGGAGTGGGGAGATCAACTCTGCTGTTGCAAATATGCTCAGGGCGCCAAGGTCGCAAGGTTGCTAGGTGCAATTGGTCATCATCGTCGTAAGCTAATCAGTGACGTCGTCCGGAGCGAGCGGACTCCCCGGATGTTGTAGGAGTTGGCAGACCCGTCATAGTCGCAAAGATGCGTTGGATACGTCCCCCTCCTCCTCCCTGCCGTTCGTTTGCCAGGAAGCCTGACGAGATCAGGCGGATGCCAAATCTAGACTTGGCGACCCCAGAAGGTCAATCGGCCTGCTGCGAGCAACCGCCGTCCCGGGCGGCAGCTGTGCCACTTAGACTTCGCACCGGGGCAGCCCCATCCGGTCTTGCCGCAAACAAGCAAACTTCCGGTTCTGATCAGCAAAGTCATCGGCAATCCCCATTGCCACCGTCCAATGTGGCCGGAGGCAAACGAAGCCGAACGACCGCAAGAAGCGCGAGCCGAAGGCTTGGTATTCCAAAGCGCTGGGCCCATAGTCGCACGCGACTTTGCTGGCGCAAATATTGCCCACCATCAACTTTGCGCGCGGCTGAGTTCAAATCCATCACGTATAATGCGATGCAAGAGACAGTTTGAATTGGTTGCGAAAATTCATTGAGCAAGGCCCGTCTGACGAAGGGCCAGGCCGAAGCGCGTCCACTTTCGAGCCATCCGCCTTGCCATCTCCCGGCGCAGGCATGACGTGGCACCCCATCGCGGATTTCAGCGCTGCAGAGGAGATCCTGCTGGACCCGAACCTTAAGGAGGTCTTCAAGGCGGTTCTTGACAACGGATCCGCAGTGGTGTCCGCGAGCAAGGACTAGCTGAACTGCACAAATGACGATCATGGGGCCTTGCACAAGGAGCCGGCCCAGCGATCGAAACGCCGGTGTCGGTTCACTTTCGAAATGCGTTCCTGCCTTGACCATTGTCCGACATCACCGTTTGAAGTCCCGAGTGCCCGTCGCGAGAGATCAAGGTCGGCGACCGTGAACACGATGCGAGCGATTGCTTGCGGTCTTGAGCGACAAGCGCGTATGTCCGCGCTATGCCGAACAGCCACGGAGTGGCGGTGAACATGATTTAAGTGCCATATGTCACGTATCGCCTCGCTATCCTGGCGATCGGTGCATGACGGATGTCTCCCCAGGAGGCTCTCTTAGGGACGAAACACCAAGCGACAACCCTGAGTGAGTCTTGAGGAGAATGGGAGGTCACTGAAACGAGCGTGCGCCTCCGATAGGTCATATCGACAAGACGCATCTTGACGGGAGACCCATGCGGCGGCCGCAATAGATCCCAGTCCCGGACAACGTGCTTATACTTGCATCCACACTATACCAATGTGTAACCGAGCTAACCCCGGGGATGAATTGGCACGAAGCGCGGCCGGGATCATTGTGGACCTTATGGCTATGCACACTCAGGTTTACGCCCAATTCGGGGAGGCGCAGGAACGCACAGCTGAAGGCCGTGCAGCTGCACTATACTCCGGTTTAATCGCTGACCTCAGTCAGCTGAATTTCGCAGACGCGGATGACCGCCGAGCATTCCCTCCCACCCTACACAGCATATTGGCAAGGCATGGACTGTTCGGGCTCACCACACCAGGAGAGCACGGCGGATTAGCTCTTCCGTTGCAAGAGGCCATCGACCTCATCTCCGCCACTGCATCCTTCGATGTCTCCGCTGCCTCTACCCTCGTCATCCATAACTTCCTGGCCTTGCCCTGCATCGAAGCGGCACCGCACATCCCCGAACAAAAGCATATCATTTGGGGTGCAACACGCGGCGATCTCTGCGCTTTCGCTTTGACGGAGCCTGGAGCTGGCTCTGCCCCGAGGCATATAGAGGCTTCGGCTCTCATGCACGAAGATAAAGTTCGTATCTCTGGCCGCAAGATCTGGATCGGCCTCGCTGACTGGGCCCGCTGGATCGTTTGCTTTGCGCGCGCGTCTGGTCCCGATGCGAAAGGTCGGCTCGTTGGTGTACTCGTTGACAGGCAGGCTCCAGGCCTAAAGGTCACGCACGAGCATCGCACACTCGGTCTACGTGGCATTATTCAGAATACTCTGGAGTTCCAGGATGTCGAGGTGCCGCGTGCTTACGTGCTCTCTCGCGATCAAGACGGCTGGGGCGCGGCGACATCTAGTATGAACCGCGGCCGTATCGGTGTGGCCGCTATGGGTCTTGGAGCGCTTGAGCGCGCTATCCAGGTCGCAGCTTCTTATGCGAGCCATCGTCGACTCGGTAAACTGCGCATGATCGAGAACAGCTATATCGAGCAGTTATTTGGGCAGATGGTGCTGCGGCGGGAAGTAGTGAAGGCGATGCTGGCAGCATCCTGCCGACTTGTTTCAGCGCAGGGCGCGCCCAACGTCCACCTTGCGTCGGCAACGAAGGTTTTGTCCTCGGAGTGGTGCGGCCTTGTCGCTGATCAATGCGTCCAGCTGTTAGGTGGCCGTGGTTACGATGAGGGAACGCCTTTAGCCAAAATCTATCGAGACGCTCGCATCCTTCGCATCTTCGAAGGTCCGACTGAGGCGCTCCTATCACATCTCGGCCGCTGCCTCCTCTCTAGAGCCACGCGGGACGAGATAGCCGATCTCTTTCGGTCTGTTGGTGCGGCATCAGTCCATGCTGCTGTACTTGAGGAACTCTCTGCGCTCAGTGAGACCGACGGTGCCGTGCTGATCTATGCGGGTTGGCTCACCACACTGGGACTGGCACAGGCTGTCATGTCTGCTGGTTGCTTCTCTGCCTCAGATTGCGCCGCAGCAGCGGCTGACCTGGTCAGTTCCGAATTAGCAATTCTCCGTACTCGCGCGCCGGCACGGCAATCTTTCGAAGGCCGCAATCGGGCCAGCCGGACTCTGACCACCTTCCTTCAAGACGCGGCCTGTTCCATTCGTTCACCTGTCCTCACAGACGATTACCTCAAACTGGTGCAGTATGTCTGACATCTAGCTATGGGTGCCGGACGTCTTTCCACGTGGTGGGGCCGCGCGCGACGACGCAGCTGCGCAAAGCCGAGGCGTCCCTGAACACTGCCACCTCTGAATCCGGCAGGCTCTGCTATGAGGCCCTAACCCAAGCTCGCTTCCGGGCAGCGCCGGCCGCAGCAAAGGCTTGCGCGTTCAGGAGGAGCACCGCCTCCTCGACCGGCTGTGGCTCGACAACGGTCGGCCGCATCCATGAACTTGAGCACGTTCTGTCCCTTGTCCGTGATGGCCAGCCACCGTTTCGGGGGCTTCCATGTTCGATACTAAACCACCGTGCTTTTGCGCCCGGGCGACTGCGCGATAGGGATGCGGCTTCCGACCTTTCTCGTAATGCGCCCGAGAAACGTCATGTACCGTCCAAGGACGCGGTGCCGCCCCACGCACACAAAAGCCCAAGCCCTTCGTTTTTGGTACTGTTCCGCTCCGTTGGGATGACGGCGCCCAAGCGCATGCTGCAACGAGATCCGCCATGACCTAGCTAGTGCCATGGGGCATCTGTTATTTTGGGCATGAGCGGCCAAGCCAGGAACCCATCAGCCATGTGTAAGCGGCCTGATGGTTCGCTGCTCGCATGTTCGAGTCGTGCAAGATCAACGACGTCGATCCCCTCGCCTATCTCACGAACGTCCGACAAGGATCGTCAACGGGCATCCAAACCGCGACATGGACCAGCTACTGCCCTGGGCCTACCGAGGTCAAACCTTCAGAGCCGTGGTCTGAGAGCGGCGCTTACGTTCTACCTTAATGTGTGATCCGTCTTTACCGGCACGCCAACGGCAACTTGGTCGGTCCAAGCACGGCGGATGCACTAGCTAGCGGCGGCGGTAATCGACACTGGTAGTGATCGGGGGCTTCAGGCCTGACAACCGCATCGGGCGATCCGCTGGCCAGATGGGTGGTTTCCAGACAGAGGGCACCGACCCACACCGGCCACTTTTCGTTTTGTGAATCGCGTCGGGTTCGTCAGCTTTCGGAAAGCTAGTCCGCGTACAACGCCGTTGAAGTTAGCGGCGCGTGGTAGGGACAGCGCTTGCCCTGTGTATGCGTGGGGCTTTTGGGGCGCCGAGTCACGTTTCTGCTAACTTCACTCAGTAGTGCGGGCGTGGCAGGGACAGCGTCTGATCCATCCCAGCCGGACCAGCGCCGAGTCGCGCCCGCGCTGCTTCCGTGTGAGACTGGAATCATATCCAAGCCACCGGGCGACGGTCTTCCAGATCAAGCTTAATAGCCGGCTTGCGCCGCTCCGCCGAGAGTGGGCACGGGCCGTAAATCAGAATGTCACCTCGCATTATTCGGGAAGCAAATTGGCAAATGACCATGTAGTCGGTGCAAGCTGGACCAATTCCAAAGAGTAATGCATCAAGCTGGGGACATCGCTGCCGGTTAGGGCGAGCCCACCTTCAATGCTGCGCCCCACCTGCGGCTTGGCGAACTCCTCCCGGAGTCGTTTGGTCACGGCTCCCATCAGCCAGTCACGACGTTTGTAGGGTTCGATCAACAGTCGTCAGCAAATCGCGCGTATTCGACATAGGTGCAAGCATCCGGAAATCTCATAGTGCGCGACGCCACCGCACTAACGCCTGGCAGCCGACCCCACGTACCTCCGACGCGGTTCGGGCCCGATCGCGGGTAATCTGCATAGCTTAGAAATCGATCGAGTTGCTGGCGCAGCAAGATCTAGCCGCCCCTGAAGTCGGGCGGGCGATCGACTACTGCGGTCCGCCGATCGACTTGTTCCTCGCCGGCTTGCCAACGATTTGAAAAGAGGCCGCGTCTCGACGGACCGGCCGATCCCCAAAACAGAGGGAGGTAACCGTTGCCCCTGAACCTCTGGTTCGGTCCACCGCACAGTCTGGTGTCGGTGAGAGCCGTTCCACCAGCTCCATCAGCCCAAGGAGGATCAGCCCCTCAGTCGGTCCTGGAGTGCCCGCCGATCGGCGACGAGATTGTCGAGGTCCAGCGGCTCGTGCTCTGGCCGCTCTCCTTGCGCTAATCGACCAACCAGCGCCCGCGTGCCGTCAACGACAAAGACGCCGCAATCATAACCGTTCTCCTGCTGGGCGATGCGGGCTGGCTCCAGGTGAAGGTCAAGCTTTTCCGCGAGCGCTTTTGCAATGCCCCAGTTCATGGTCTCGATGGAGTCGTAGTGATAGGCGACCGGCTTTTCCCGATCGCGGCGATCAATGAACAGCAGCGACCAATGCGTGCCTCGGCGATCCGGACTGGCATCATTCAGCGGCAGGAACACGAAGTCGGCTGTATCCTCTCCATTCCGATTAGAAACGATGCGGTCGAATGAGCCTCGCGCGACGCTCACGGAGCCCCAGCGCTGCCTATAAAGGGCTTCGAGGGGGTCCACGAACCGCGTCCGGGCGGCGAGAGCCGGATTGGCCCGCTGCAACTCCTGCGCCAGGAGCTCGTAATCCCTCTCGATATGCTCGTCGCCCAGCCATGCCGTGGCATCGAGCTCAAGTCCTCTGCGGCCGGCGAGCGAGGCTGCCCCGATCTGAGCGTCGGACGGTGCGCGCGGGAGCATCAACGGATAGTCAGCCTCATCGCTCAACTCCTGCGGATTGGACGGCAAATCAACCAGAGAGGCAAGACCGCCGAAGATGTCTGACGGATCCCACGCGGCTGCCGCTGGCACAGCTTGACTACCAATTCGGGTGTGACGGATGAGCTGAACGTCATCGCGCCCGTCCGGTCCCAACAGCGATCTGCCGTGCTCACCGCGAGGGAGCATCATCTCCGAGGCGGGTTGGTTGCCGTGGGAAAAGCCCTCGGGAAGGGCCGATGAAGCATCAAAAGTCCCGCCGAGCGCTGGCGAGGTTTCCTCAGCCCTGTCGGACGCCGCCGCGACTTGCTCCATCCTCCGTGCACGCAGCTCTGGCAACGCCCCATCCCCCGGCTGCGCGCTGGAATGCGGAGCGTTTTCGGGCGGATAATTAAGACCAATGGCAGCGCCTGGCTGATTGAGTGGGATACTCTGCCTCATCACTCCCGCGGGCACCAACAACGCCGTGTAACGGTCATCGTTGATCACGAAGCTGGTCGGTCGGTTGTCCTGGCTCAGCAGGACGCCGCTCCCGTCAAGCGCAACGATCAGCTTGTCCGGCGCGCGCTGGTCGCCGTGCCGCCAGTTCAAGGGAGGAACGGCCTCTCCGAAATCCGGCGCCTGGTGATGGAGCGCTGTCGGCTTGAGAGACGGCGGCGGGCCGGCGTCTTGCATGAGCACACGAGCCGCGAGAGGGGCCTGGATCAGCACGCCACCGCCTGCCTTGCCATCGCTCAGCTGCCGCTCAATGTCGACGCCTTGCGGATTGTTAAAAGTCCTCTGCCTCTTCGCTGGCCTCAAGTCCGCTGTAGCATGCCCGCCGTTGATGAGGAGCTCCTCGCCTGGCAGGCGGCTGGTCCTGACACGTGCGTCCGTCAGCTCGTCCGTGCCCTGGTGGTGGTTCTGCTCCTCGTTGACAGCTGGGACTGGCGGGGCGGCAGCCTGTCGGTCCTGTCGAGAGCCGCTCCTGATAGAGGCGCGCTCCCCGCGAGCTGGCCCGTCGACAGGCCCGTGGTCGTCTCGAACAGCCGGAGCACTGCGCTCGCGATACTCACGAAGCGCCTCCAAGGCGGGAATCAGTTCCCTCTTCGGGAATACCGTGGCAGCGAGCTCGATCAACGAGTCGTGAGCAAGGCCTTCCAACGTTTTGCCCTCAGACTTGAGGTGATTTCCCAATTTGCGAAGATACCCAATATATTTCTTCACGGTACTCGATCGCAGTTTCCGCCGCGCCTGAACCGCGGCGTCGATGAGGTCCAGATCATCCTGAGACAGATGAGGATGAAACGGGTCTGGCCGGACCACGATGCCGGAAGCCGGAATTGCGGCGTTGGCTCGGCCCACCTCGCCCAAGTGCCCCTGAAATTGCTCTTGCCCGGCATGTCCGGTTTGATGCTCTTGCAATTGGAAAGACGGCGGCGAATCAACCCCTAATGCAAGACCGCCGTAGATATCTGAGGATGCCCTCGGCACCGTAGGCGCAGCTTCACCAAACAAGGCGGGCTGGGGGTGATGAATGAGTTGAACGTTGGATCCCCCCGGTCCCAACACGGCCGTGTAACGTTCGCCGCCAATTTCGTAGTTCATCATCGGATATTCCGCATTAGGCAAGAAGTCCCACTCACCTAACTTGGACAGCATCAAGTCGGGTGCGGGCTGGGTGCAATGGGAAAAGTCCTTGGGAACGGCGAACGATACATCAAAGATATCGCCGATAGCGGGAGAGCGCAGATGGATGAGCTGAACATCGTTGAGCCCTCCCGGTCCTAACACGGCCGCATAGCATTCACCCCGAATGTCGTAGGTCTTAACCCGCTGTGCTGCATCAGGCAATAGGCCCCAGCGGCCCAGCTTGGAGCGCATCATATCCGGCGCGGGCTGGGTGCCGTGAGAGAAGTCCTCGGGAACAGCCAAAGAAGCATCGAAGCTCTCACTGGTTGCAGGGAGCGTCTGTTGAAGCGCTACCGAAGCCGCACCGCGCTGGTCGATCATCCTGTGAAAGTAGTCTTCAGGGCCGGAATACCGCGGCCGCGAGGAGGGCGGCCAGCTTGCGGGATCCAAAAGCTCGTCCTGGCGGACAGTTTCCGGCGGCTGCGCGGCACCCGCTATTTCTGGCCAAAGCTCCGACGCATCGAGACCATCAGCAGACTTGGAGCCGTCCCAATTCACGCCATCGAAGAGCTCGTCCTGGGCGAAACTCTGCACGAGCGAGGGAGAGACTGAACGCTTATGTTGCCAGAGCACTGGTGCATCGAGATCCGGAGCTGGAGACTCGGCGCTCGGCTCCGCTGCGTCGAAAAGCACGTTCTGGGCGACACTTTGTATCGGAGAATGAGCGGCTGAACTCGGTCCCTGCCAAAGCTGCAGAGTATTGAAACCGTCAGCCCGCAACGAGCAGCCGCGATCCGCAGCGTCTCCCAAGCGCTGCTCATCGACAAGCCGCATGGGCGAAGGGGCAGCCGGCTGAATGGCCTGCCGCGAGCTGCCTCCTTCTGCGCCCAAATTGCTGTGACCGATGATCGCACGATATTCGCGAAGACCGTTCAAGGCGGAGATGAGCCCCCTGTCATTCTGAAACAAAGTGTCGGCGTGACCGAGCAGGGTATCATCACCGAGCTTGGCCATAGACAACGGTCGGAGCGCTGCCGCCAGCTTCCGCAGACAGCTCGCATAGGTCTCGGCGGTTTTCGCGCTGATCCCTCGACCAAAACCTGCCTCACTTGCCTCCCTGATGAGACGTTCATCTTCTATGGAAGGACGATAAGGACGATGATGTGTTGTGGCGGGCCGAGAGGTGGTGGCATAAGACTTGCGATACCGCCTGACCATTAACAATGCTGGGGCAATGATCTTGTCGTTTGGAAACAGCTGCTTGGCGTAACCGAGCAACGTATCGCCATCGAGGCCAGCGATTGATTTGCCAGACTGCTTCAGCGCAGCAGCCAATTGGCGAAGTTGACGATCATAAACGCTCACGGTGGTTGGATTGGGCGGTGGCCTTCGCTCGAGGGCGTCGGCCGACGCAGCCTGGATGAGGCGATCGTCTTCCTCACTGACGTCGTGAAGCTCTCTATGGGAATATACGGGACCGACCGATCGCGCGTCTCCCAGGTGCTGCTCAAACTGCGCTCGCTGCTGCTGCGATTGCTCCGCGGGAGTATCAGACACAGCGGAATCATTGCCGGCTCGGTTGATATTGTTGAATCGCTCCATGTTCGTCCGCTGGCCTCGCTGATCTGGTTCCCTAGCTACGAGCGTTAGCTTTCCAGAAGCTGACGTTGATAGAATGAATTGGACGGCAAGGGTCTTCTTCCAAGACGCTCAATCGCGAATCGTGCCAAACGAAAAATCGTGACTGTCAAAGTACCGACGACCGACTGTCGTGGTTTTGTCTATATTCGGATCGCTACGGCCTAGCCTGCTGCTCAGCGGCCGCAAGCGCTCTAGTCCCCGACCTTGAGGAGTACGGGAGTGTGTTTCGGCATGGAATTAAGGGCTCGCAGCCTGATCAAGGAGTATGGATTATTGTTCCCTCGCGCAATCGGCCTGCAGTTCCGCCACTAGGTCCACGAGCTCTTGGGCGATGATCATCAGCTTCTGAGCGTGATAGCGCCGCTCTTGTCGATCCGCGAGAACGTCAGTAAACAACGGTGCAAATTTGATGACGAAGTCCGTCGTTTGGCAAAACAGCACGAGACGACGCGCCTCAGATGACGGTCCCGGGTGTCAGCGTCGTGACTGCCCTGACGTTCCGCCACACGATCGATGACCCTCCGCGCTTCCGATCGGCCTCGACGATCGGCGCCCACCTGGGCCTTACGCCGCGTACGTAACCAATCTGGCGAAACTGACACCAACAGCAAGATATCCCGATGGGGCGACCGACTTCTCCGAACTTACAGCTCGAGGCCGCGACCGTTCTGCTGTACCGAACAAAGAAATGGACTTGCCTCAAGGCCGGGGGGATGAACCTCGCAAGCGGATTGGCATGAGGAAGGCAAAGGTAGCCATTGCCCGGAAGATCGCCGTAACCTGCACTTCATCTGGGTCGACGGCACATCGTTCAACTGGGGGCAGGCGAAAGAGGCCCAATCCTATTTTGCAAGTTCATAGTCCGGTCCGCCGGACTGGCGATGTCCCGCGGGGACGGTGGTCGTGGCGACCTCGGTCAATCGGCTGGTGACGGTTCGTCCGCACTCCGCCGCAAATGTTGAGGCGCGCGATCCGGACGTCATCATGAGGCGCTTGCGACTCGGGAATGACCATGACCCCAGCTGCGACATCAAACCCAATCACGCTGAAGCCGCCAACGACATCGATTATCCAATCCCATCAGCGATCGTCTCCGCGATCGCTCCGTCTCCGCAACCCCGACAGCTCCGACGGAGCAATCGCTGCCGGCATGTCACTAGAGAGAAAGAATAATAGCTCGACAACAACCCGCGTATTCCTCCGTTGAGGACCGCCTTGTTTGATGGACGCGAGTGCTGCAGGTCCTAGGGGTAATCCCAGGAGAAGCGCTATGACGATTTCGCGGGCGGAGGTGATCACATCGGTCGAGCGGCGGCGGCGGTGGTCGCAAGATGAAAAGGAACGGCTCGTTGCAGCATCGCTCGGGCTCGGGGCTACAGTTCCCGAGGCGCCTCGCATGGCCAGCCTTCATGTGAGCCAGCTGTTCAGGGTGCGCAAAGAGCTTTGCAAGCACGGTGAAACGAGTGTAGCGCCGTTGATGCCGGTCGAGATTAGCCCGTCTGTGCCGCCGCGGGATGTGGCCGAAGCGCCGTTGATGACGAAGCGCTGCGTCGAGTTCTCGATGCTCTGATGCGTCGATGATCCCGGTACGGCGCATCTCGAGCTGCGGATCGAGAAACACAAACGCGAACTGTACGGGCCGCGGTCTCCACAAGTCACCAATACCTGGATAGCAGAGCTGCTCGGCAGGCGTCCCTTCAATGTCGTGACGGTTGCGACTTCGCTCGCTTCCTCGACGATGGCAGGATCTGCTCGTCTCAACGACGTCGATCCCAAGGGCTGGCTCGCCGACGTCCTGGCCCGTATCGCCGATCTTCCCCCATCGCGTCTGCGCGTGCTGCTGCCCTGGGAATGGAAGCTCCTGCGCCAAGCCGACAGGGCCACCGATCAGCAGGCCGCCTGACCTTCGCGCAGCCCATCATAGAGCTCGCCACGCCCGCGCGCATGCGTCAATCAGGCGGTCTTCGTCGTCTTCGTCGTCTTACGATTACCCACATTTTGAGTCAGAGTTTCGCGCCCGTTGCGATATCGATGAATCGCGATAATCCGCGCCACATGATCAGATTCCCCGGTGGCGGATCGTTGGCGCGGGCGAGATAGCCGCCGAGCCTGGCGATCTTGATGAGATAATGCGACAATGTCTTTCGTTGTGTGCTGACCGGCTTCTTGTCTTTGACGAGCCGATCAAGCAATTGGATTTCAGCTTTGGTCAGCACAAATTTCGGTGAGGCATTTGGCGCTGAGCGATTGAGCATCGTCATCCAAAAAAC
>NZ_LBKA01000007.1:671-774 GCF_028128955.1 Bradyrhizobium sp. CCBAU 11386 | reverse complement strand
CTTTGCGCCGATGATGCACGCCGCCAGGGCTCCGTCAGACATCTACGGCGGTTTTCCATTGGTTGATCTGACTGCGCCCACGCTGTCCGAATTACGCGACGTG
>NZ_LBKA01000007.1:0-501 GCF_028128955.1 Bradyrhizobium sp. CCBAU 11386 | reverse complement strand
GCTGATGCTCGGCGACACGCAATGGCTCACCGACGAGCATATTCTCAGGGATTATCAGCTCCTGGAGGAGGAGTTGCGGAGGACCAATCCGAATCTCGCCGGCCGGACGCAGTTCGTGGACCCCCTCGTAGCCAGTCAGCTGTCCTGGGGCGACACGCTAAGTGCCTTCAACGACATCGTCCATGATCGGCAAGGTCACGATACAGCCGACTTCCTGTTCCTGCCAGTGAACGATGCCGATCCTACCGATCTTGATCGCCGCGGCAGCCATTGGTCGCTGTTGCTCGTTGATCGCCTCAACCGGCACAGTCCGGTTGCCTATCACTACGACTCCAGCGGGAGCTACAATGCGGGACCTGCAAGTCAGCTCGCAGAGCGGCTAGGCGCCCGCCTGGAGTGGCCCCGCGCACCCCAGCAGGACAACACCTATGATTGCGGCGTCTTTGTCGTCGACGCCACGCGGGAGCTGGTTCGTCAGTTGACGCAACGTGAGCGGCCGGA
>NZ_LBKA01000006.1:2412-2830 GCF_028128955.1 Bradyrhizobium sp. CCBAU 11386 | reverse complement strand
TCCGGCCGCTCACGTTGCGTCAACTGACGAACCAGCTCCCGCGTGGCGTCGACGACAAAGACGCCGCAATCATAGGTGTTGTCCTGCTGGGGTGCGCGGGGCCACTCCAGGCGGGCGCCTAGCCGCTCTGCGAGCTGACTTGCAGGTCCCGCATTGTAGCTCCCGCTGGAGTCGTAGTGATAGGCAACCGGACTGTGCCGGTTGAGGCGATCAACGAGCAACAGCGACCAATGGCTGCCGCGGCGATCAAGATCGGTAGGATCGGCATCGTTCACTGGCAGGAACAGGAAGTCGGCTGTATCGTGACCTTGCCGATCATGGACGATGTCGTTGAAGGCACTTAGCGTGTCGCCCCAGGACAGCTGACTGGCTACGAGGGGGTCCACGAACTGCGTCCGGCCGGCGAGATTCGGATTGG
>NZ_LBKA01000006.1:2137-2240 GCF_028128955.1 Bradyrhizobium sp. CCBAU 11386 | reverse complement strand
CGGCTCCGGCTGGACGAGGCTGTCGGACCCAAAGTCCCGATCTGAGCATTGGAGGTGGTCGGAAACGCCCGCCCAGAATCAACCACGTCGCGTAATTGGGACT
>NZ_LBKA01000006.1:0-1965 GCF_028128955.1 Bradyrhizobium sp. CCBAU 11386 | reverse complement strand
GCGTGGGCGCAGTCAGATCAACCAATGGAAAACCGCCGTAGATGTCTGACGGAGCCCTGGCGGCGTGCATCATCGGCGCAAAGTGGGCAATGTCACGCAACTCGAAGGGTGCGGGCGGATTCGGATTAACCTCTGCCTCGAAACCGCGGTCAATGTCTGACAGCCTAGCGGATGGATCCTCAGGCGCCATCTGCTCGGTCAGCCAAGCCAAAGCTCCCTCGCCCAACGGGACCGGGATTGGGGCAAGCTCCTGCGGCGCTTCGAGCTGTCGAGCGCCGTGATGATGACCCGGTCCTGGCCTGGCAAACGGCGGCGGAACGTCAGGCGCTGGGCCCCAAGCAGTGTCACCCAACGCGAAGGATGCGGGCGAATCCGGACGCACCGCTGCCTCTAGACCGCCGTCGGTGTCTGAGCGGGCCCTGGCAAAATGCGCTAACTCTGCTTCCACGGTCGTTGAGGTGGACCAGCCAGGTTCCTGCCCTTCAGTTTGGACTATGTCCTGCACCTGCTGAGGGGGAATCCCGGGCCACCGCGGGCTGTCTTCCACCATCAAATGCAGACCATCGTAACCTTCCGGGAAGACCAATGGCCAACTGACAGCTCCCTGCGGCGCGCTGTGCTGCGCAGCGGCGTCCCCGAGGTATATCGCGGCCGCATGCGGCGCCGTGGCGTCTTCGTACCCGCTCCCCGGCATCATCGACTGCGCTTCCCATGGCGATGCACCCAGTTGATGGATGGGGGCCGGCGTCAGCAGGCGATCGCCTGAATTGCCGATCGGGCTCAACTGCCGCTCGATGGCAACGCCTTGCAGATGGTTGTCGGTCCTCGGCCTCTTCGCTGGCCTCAACTCAGCTGTGTCATACTCATCGTTGATCGGCAGCTGGCCAGCCTGCTCCGCCTCCGGCCAAATGCCGTTGGGATCGACAGCTTGCAATGGCCAAGGAACGGCTGCGCCTGGCTGATTGACACTGTCCGCGGGCGAATGGCGAGGTGAAGCGAGCGTCTCCAGGAGCTCCGCCAAATTTTCGCCCGGCAGCTGGTCACCCAGGTCCCCGCTGTCCTGAAGCTCCGCCGAATTGTAGATCGGCTGCGAGGACATCGGTTCGTCATCCAGTAGCCGTCGAAGCTCCTCTTGGTCAACGCTTAAGAGCGGCGACCAGGCCTGATCATCCTCCGCGTGCCAAGGGCCTTCCGCGCTGGAAGCGCGCTCCGCCATGCGGTAATCAGGGATGATGAGGTCCCCCTCGCTTGGCAGATTGCTCCTGGCAAGCGCGCCCATCAGCTCGTCCGGGGATTGCCCGCGGTCTTGGCGCCAGGTCAAGGGACGAACGGACGCTCCGGGATCCGGTGCTCCGTGATGGCGCGCGGCCGGCTCGACAGATGACGACGGGCCGGGTTCGTCCATCACCCCCAAAAGCAAATCCTGATCGCGGCCTTCCGCGGGAAGCTCCTCTGGCCGACTGCCAGTTTCCGACGCCCTGTGCTGCGCAGTGGCGGCGTCGACGCGCCTTGCATCCATCAGTACCGCGTCTTCGGGATTGATGAGGGCCACGTTCTGGGGGGGAGGATTCAGCTTAGCGCGTTGTGAGATCGGCACGGCGCCCGTCGACCGGAAGGTCCGGAGATAGTCGATTGCCTGAAGGAGTGTCTTTGGATTCCGCTGTCCGGTGAACTCGAGCACCGCACTGCCATCGGTCAGCGACTGGTTGTCGAGCCGAGCACGAATGCTCGGTTTTTTTTCTGCGAAAAGCCAACGGCTAAAGCTACGAAGAGAACCTGGGTACAGCTCGGCAGCGAATTTGCTGAACCCGCCCTTGATGAGGGCCCTCTCAAGCCCCGAAATAAGGGGAGCATCCTCGGAATAAAGAGGCTGCTTCCTCTGCCCTATCACAATCCCAGTTGACTGAGCCGGCTGCGGCGCCGAGGACGACGGTCCGGGTTCGTCCATCCGGCCCAAATCCTGAT
>NZ_LBKA01000005.1:565-94500 GCF_028128955.1 Bradyrhizobium sp. CCBAU 11386 | reverse complement strand
CGAAGCGTGCCCACCAACTACGGATCACCGTATGGAGAGATGGTGGGCACGGCACTACGCGCCTTTGCCCACCCTACGGTATCGCATTTTTGTCGCGAGCTCCTCGCAATGACGAACCTTACGGCTCTCCCGGCTTGAATGGCTCCTGCTTGTCCGGCGGCACCGTCTCCTCGGCCATGGCCAGCAGCATCGCGACCATCACATAGTTGCCGGCGACCGCGGTGAGGTCGACGATCTGCTGGTCGTTGAACACCTTCTTCGCGCGCGCGTAAGTCTCGTCGGTGACCTTCTTGGTCGCGGTGATCTCGGTGACGAAATCGTAGACCACAGCCTCGTCCTCGGCCATCTTCGACGGCCGCTTGTTGGCTTTCAGCTCGGCGATGATGTCGGGTGACAATCCCGCTTTCGCCGCGAGCGGCGCGTGGGCAAACCACTCGACCTGCGAACGCCACTGCCGCCCGATGATCAGGATCGCGAACTCGTTGAGTTTTGTCGGGACCGAGGTCTCCCAGCGCAGATAGTAGAACAGGTCGAACAGGCGCTGGCCGAGCACGGGGCTGCGGATCATCGGATTGTAGGGCCCGCCGATGCCGACGCTCGACACCTTCATGATCTGCTCGCCGAGCGGCTTCTGCTTGGCGTCGAGCTGGTCCATGGTGAGCTGCGGAAAGCGCGGCTCCTTGCTGGTGGCGGGGGCCGCAAATATCGTGGCGGCGAGCCAGCCGCCGGCTGCGGCAAGCGCAAGCGACGACAGCCAGAGTGGCGCTGAGTTCATTGTTGTCCTCCCGACCTTTTTTCTTGTTTGGTCGGAAGGATGCTAGTCGAGCGGGTTCGTGCGCGCCAGCTAGACCGCGCCGATCTCGGCAAGGCAGGCTTGCGTCAGCGGCATGCGCTCGCCGACGAGGCGCGGCTCGGTGCAGTCCATGTTGAGCGCGAACACGGTGTGCGCCTCGCCCTTCTCGACCCAGCCGACCATCCAGCCCAGCGACGGCTCGCCGCGCTCGGCGCCCAGGAGGCCGGACTTGGCGCGGATGACGCTATCGCCGACCTTGGTCACCGGCAGGATGTCAGCGACGAGATCCTGGCTGCGCTTGGAAATCGGCAGCGCACGGCGGCGCAGCCGGTCGACGAAATCGATCTGCTCGACCGGATCGATGCGCAAAGCGCCTGTGAGCCAGAACTGGTCGATGCCGCCGCCGATGTCGCGATTTCCATAGTCGAACAGATCGACGTACTTCTGCATGCGCTCCGGCCCGATGCGGCGCGCGATCTCCTGATAGACCGGTACCGCACTGACCGCGATGGCACTGCGCAGCGTGTGATCCTTGTTCCACGCCTCGATCGGCCGCTTCACGCCGTCCCAAGGGAAAACGTCCTTGTCGGGATCTGTGACCACGCCGGTTTCCAGCGCGATCAGCGAGTTCGGGATCTTGAAGGTCGAGGCGGGCAGCTTGCCCTCGCCCGAGCGCTCCTTGTCGCTGGCGACGATCAGATAGTCCTCGACCTTGTAGCCGACAAAGGTGCCTGATGTGCCGAGATCGGCGAAGCGTTTTGCCAGGCTGTCGCGGATCTCGTTGCGCGGCGGCGCGACATGGGCGAGCGCGCGCGACGGCAGGATCGCGGTTGCGGCGAGTAGGCCGAGGGTGGAACGGCGAGTGATCACGTGCAGTGTCCGTTGAGCGATGGAGTTGGCGGCGACCATGCAACCGCTATCATGGTGAAACGATGACAGTGCGTCAGCGCGCCCGGCCCGACAGCCGCAGCACGAACACCAGCACTTCGGCGACGGCTTTGTAGAGATCGGGCGGGATCTCCTCGCCAAGCTCGACCTTGGACAGCGCTCCGGCCAGGATTTCATTCTCCTCGATCGGGATGTCGTTGGCCTTGGCGATCTCGACGATCTTTTCGCCGATCGTGCCCTTGCCCTTGGCGACGACGACCGGCGCGCCAGAGCCCTTCTCGTAATGCAGCGCGATCGCGAGCCTGGATGGATCACTCATGTGGCGCGATCCAGGAAGTGGCCGGCGCGGGCCGGTGCCGGTTGCGGCGGCGTGCCGTCGCGCACCACGATGTCGCCGGGCTTGAGCTCGGCCCTGGTCATCGCCTGGCTGAGCTCATCGATCCCGGCGCGAAGCTGCTGCGCGGTCGCCGGCCGCTCCGCCCACATCCGCACGAAGGTCTTGTCGCCGTTCAGCGTGATCAGCGCGTGCACGGGGCCGGCCGGCTCGAGGTTGAGCGTGAAGCGTGCACGCCAGGCGCGTTTGGCAGGATCGGCGGATTCGTTGCCGCCGTCGCGCGAGATCTCGAACTGCGCCATGGCGGTCCCCTGCGGTGTCGCAAAGGGAATCTCGAAATTCCACTGCGGCACGGCCGGATCGACGCGGTGCCCGGAGGCATCGGTGCGATCGGGGAGCGAGGCGACCTGGAGCAAGGTCTGCCGCGCGATCGCGGCATTGGTGTCGTCGAGCAGACGGTGCACGGTCGCCGCCAGCGGCGTATCCGGCGCGAGCGATGGCGAGGCGATGGACTGCGGCGACGGCAGCGCGCCGCGGAATGGCGGTGGCGTCGTGCGCGCGGCGGCCTCGAAGATGTGGCCATCGGGCACGGCCTTGTTCGAGCCCGGCAAATTGCCGATCATGCGCGGCAGGTTTTGCGTGACCTCCTGCAAGAGGCTCGCGGCAAGGCCAGCGGACATGGTTCGCGGGCCCGCCGCCTGCGGCGTTGCGCCCGCCATGTCTGCCAGCACGGCGGCTGCGAGCGCAGTGCCGCGCGGCATTTGCGTCGGCTGGACGATCTCCACGTCGGGCGACGGCAATGCCGCCTGCGCGGCCTCGCCCGCCGCCTGAAGTGCGGACGCTGCGGTCTGCGGCGTGGTCGTGACGCTTGTAGGCGGCGCGTTGCCTTGCGCCGGTGCTTGCGGTACGCCGGTCTCGAGCGCGCCTGAGGTCGCGGCCAGCGTCTGGCGCAGCACCAGCAGCGCCGCCTTCAGGTCCGGCACGGCGCCTGGCGAGGGCGGCGCGCCCGCGGCCAATGAGGCCTCGAGAAACAGCCCTGACTTCTGGAAGGCGGATTCGATGTCGGCGCCGTCGAGCTGAGTATTGAGCGGCGTCTGCTGCGCCAGCACGTCGAGCACCGCCTGCTTCAATCCCGCCGGCAGATCGCTTCCGGTCACGACGGAGGCCAGATTGGCGAACAGCGGCGCCTGGCTGCCCTGCTTGCTCGCGGCCTCGGCCGAAGCCATTGTCACCGCGACCTGCTCCGATGCCGTCAAGGTGTTGCGCGCCGCGTTCGCGGACGGCGCGAGCGACGGGCTGTCGACCAGCGAAGCCGCGGCCGGCGTCAGCGTGATCTGATCGGCGGCCGCCTCGCCTGCGCCGCCCATGACGGCAAGGCGGATGGTGCCGTCGTTCTGCGACACCGCAAGCTGGAGATTTTGTCCCGGCGACAGCGCGACTTCCGACATCACGTCGAGGGAGAGATTTGCGATCGCGATCCGCACCAGATTGTCGGCGAGCACGCTGACGACTCTGGCGTCGACGACGCTGCCGGCCTGGAGCACGAGATCGGGCGTCGCCGCATCAGCCACGGGGCTGGCAGCACTGACGGGAGTAATGGAACTGATCGGCGTCGCCATCTCAGGGGCCCAGGAGCACGGGCCACCCTAACGCCGGCGTCGTAAACCTCTCGTTAAGGACCTTCGGCCGCGGACGGCTTGACCGCCGCCAGAACTGCGACGGCAGCGTTGAAATCCCGCGCGCGGGCGGCCCGGCGTGCCGCGGCCACCTCGTCCACGCCCCAATGGTCGGCGTTCCAGTCCTCATCGACATGGGCGGCGGCCCAGACCTGATCGGCCTCGCGCACGCCATGGGCCAGGGCCAGCGCCAGCAGCGCCGAGCCGGTCAGGGTCGTCACCACATGGAGTGCCGCGACCGACCAGGCATCCCCGGGCAGGGCTGCGCGGGCGGCCCGAATGGCCTCGTCCGGCTGCTTCACATGCATGACGCCCTCGGACAGGATGAAATGCGCCCCCAGCGTCTCCGCGGCCCAGAACAGCACGGGGTCCCAATGCCTGGCCTCGCGGGCCACGAGCGCCTCGGGATGGCCGGCGCGATAGAACAGCAGGTCGGCCTCGAAATATTTTGCAAGGTCGTCCCTGACGAGCCCGACGCGATCGACCACGCCTTCAACCACGCTGTTGGCGATCCGCGTCAGCGGCATGGTCACGGGATCGATCGTCTCGCCCTGGGCCGCCCATTCGGCGGCGACCGCATCGGCCAGCGCGCGCGAGGGGATCACGACCTGGCGGCCGGACGGCGTGCGGATCGGCTTGCCGTCGAGCGTGATGGCGAAGCCGCCTTCGGCCTCGGCGACGCCGGCCTCCTTGTAGAAGCGCTTGCGCTGCGGCGTGCGCGCGGACTGGCGGGCCGCCTCGCGTGGATCGAGCGGGGTCCTGCCCGCAACCTCGTCGAACAATTCGCGCATGTCAGTTTTCGGCCCTACTCGCTCAGTGGTAGGCTTGTACGACAAGACCGGCGCCCGATAAAGCGAGCGGCAGGCATGAGGGAACTTGCGGGTATTGTGGCCCTGGTCGCCGGCTTTGGGCTGGCCGCGGCGGAGGCCGGCTTTCGTAGCCCGGAATCGCTGGTCCGCAACGTCTATGCCCATTACGGCCAGGGCGCGCCGGAGCTGTCAAAAGGCCTGCCGCGGGATGGCGCCACCGCCCGGCAATTCTTCGATTTCCCGCTGCGCAAGGCCTGGAGCACGCCGAGGGCCGAGCCCTATGATTTCCTGGTGCAGAGCCCGAGCTGGAAGCTCGGCCCGGTCGCGATCGCGGTCGTGCGGAGGCAATACGACAAGACCTATGTCGCGGCGAATTTCGACAATCACGGCCGCCGGGTGACGCTGAACTTCATCCTGGTCAACGGGCCGGATGGATGGCTGATCACGGATGTCGAGACCCCGCACGACAGCTTGCGCATGTTTCTGGAGCAGTTCCGGAATTGAGGGGGTGTGGGGTTGTCGGTCGCAACCACAATCGCCGCCGTCATGCTCCGCGAAAGCGGGGCATCCAGTACGCTGCGGCCTCTCGGCTCAATCACTGCGGTCTCTGGAATACTGGATCGCCCGCCTTCGCGGGCGATGACACCTGAGAATGAGCGGACATCGCCCGCCCCATTCAGCCTGACTATTCCTCCGGCGCGTTCTCGATCGGATCAAACCGGCTTGCATCGAGCCCGAGCAGATTCCACGACTGCTGCATGTGCGGCGGCAGCGGGGCGGTTGCGTCGATCACGCCGCCGCGCGGATGCGGAATGACGATGCGGCGCGCGAGCAGATGCAGCCGGTTTTGCAGCCCGCCCGGCAGCTGCCAATTCTCGATGTTGAAATATTTGGGATCGCCGACGATGGGATGACCGATATGCTCCATATGCGCGCGGAGCTGATGGGTGCGGCCCGTCACCGGTTTCAGCGACACCCAGGTCAGCTTGTTGCCGGCGGTCTCGACCACGGCATAGTAGGTCACCGCGTGGCTGGCGCCCTCATCGCCGTGCTGAGCGATGCGCATGATGGTGTCGTCCTCGCTCTCCTCCTTGGCAAGGAAGGTCGAGATGCGGCCCTGCTTCGGCTTCGGCAGCCCCGGCACCAGCGCCCAATAGACCTTTCGCGCCGACCGCGAGCGGAACGCGCCGGTCAGATGCGAGGCGGCAAAGCGCGTCTTGGCGATCAACAGGCAACCCGACGTCTCCCTGTCGATGCGGTGCACGAGGCGCGGCTTCTGGCCCTTGGCATCGCGCATCACCTCCAGCATCTGGTCGATGTGCCGCGTCATGCCCGAGCCGCCCTGCACGGCAAGTCCGGCCGGCTTGTTCAGGACGAGGACGTCGTCGTCCTCGTAGATCGTCATCTCCTTCAGCGCCTTGAGCGTCTTCTGCGCCGCCTCCGAGAGCTCGCCGACGACCTTCGGCGCGTCGAGCTTCAGCGGCGGGATGCGGACGCTCTGCCCCTCCTCCAGCCGGTCCTTGCTGTCGACGCGCTTGCCGTCGACGCGCAGCTCGCCTTTGCGGACGACGCGCTGGATGTGGGAGAACGACAGGCCGGGAAAGCGCGCCTCGAGGAAGCGATCGACGCGCATGTTGTTCTCGTCGGCCGTCACGGTGACGGTCTGCACCTTGGTCGGCAGCAGCGCCTCGACGGGCTTGGCGGGTGCAGGCTTTTCCAGCGCTGCCCGTTCCAGCGCTGCCTTGGGCGGGCGCCGCTCGGCACGCTCGGCCGCAAAACGCGGCGGCTTTGCACCCGGCTTGGCGCCAGGCCGCGGCCCCGCCTTCTTGGCGCCGCGCGCCTTGAACGGACGTGCGTCATCGCGCTCGTCACGCGAACGGGGCTTTGGGTTCATTCTCTTGATGCGACGGCTCATGGTTGCCTGCGTACCCTAAAAGCCGGCTCCCGTCACGGCGAAATGGCCGTTTCTAGCGCGAGCCGCTCCGCTCTTTCCGCAGCTTGGCCCAGTAATCCAGCCGCTTCCTGATCTCCCGCTCGAAACCGCGCTCGGGCGGGTCGTAGAAGGTCTGGCGGCCCAGGGCTTCCGGGAAATAATCCTGGCCGGAGAAGGCGTCGGGGGCGTCGTGGTCGTATTCGTAAGCTGCGCCGTAGCCTTCCGACTTCATCAGCTTGGTCGGGGAATTGAGGATGTGCTTTGGCGGCAGCAGCGAGCCGGCCTGCTTTGCGGTCTGCATGGCGGCACCGAAGGCGGCGTAGACTGCGTTCGATTTCGGCGCAGTGGCGAGATAGACCACCGCTTGCGCGATGGCGAGCTCGCCTTCGGGATGGCCGAGGAAGTCGAAGGCGTCCTTGGCGGCATTGGCGATGACGAGCGCCTGCGGATCGGCAAGGCCGATGTCCTCGACCGCCATGCGCACGACGCGGCGGGCCAGAAACAGCGGGTCCTCGCCGGCATCGAGCATGCGCGCGAGATAATACAGCGCGGCGTCGGGATCGGAGCCGCGCACCGACTTATGCAGCGCCGAGATCAGGTTGTAATGACCGTCGGCCGACTTGTCGTAGATCGGCGCGCGGCGTTGCAGGATATCCTGCAACTGCGCGGCATTGAAGATCTCGTCAGCCCGCGCCGAACGCCAAACCTCTTCGGCGAGCGTCAGCGATGCCCTTCCATCGCCGTCGGCCATGCGCACCAGCACCGCGCGTGCTTCCGCATCGAGCGGCAGCTTGCGGCCCTCGACCTCCTCGGCATGCGCAAACAGCTTTTCGATCGCGGCCGCATCGAGCGAGCGAAACACCAGCACACGCGCACGCGACAGAAGCGCCGCGTTGAGCTCGAAGGACGGGTTTTCGGTGGTGGCGCCGACCATGACCACCGTGCCGTCTTCCATGACAGGAAGAAACGAGTCCTGCTGGGCGCGGTTGAAGCGGTGTACCTCGTCGACGAACAGAAGCGTGCCCTTGCCCATCTCGCGGCGGGCACGCGCGGCATCGAACGCCTTCTTGAGGTCGGCCACGCCGGAGAACACCGCGGAGATCTGCTCGAAATGCAGGTCGGTCGCATCCGCCAGCAGCCGCGCGACCGTGGTCTTGCCGGTGCCGGGCGGGCCCCAGAACACCAGCGAGCCGAGCGTGCGCGTCTCCAGCATGCGCGTCAGCGCACCGTCGGGGCCGAGGATGTGATCCTGGCCGACGACCTCCGACAACGCGCGCGGGCGCAGCCGGTCCGGCAGCGGATGCGGAGCCTCGTGATCGAGCCCCGCCGCGGCAAAGAGAGTTGGCGTCTCCTGTGGTCGCTTCGGACTCATCCGCCCAGCGTAACGTTGATCTGCTGACCGCCGCGCACCAGCGTGATGCGCCAGATCCGCGGGCGCTCGCCCGCGGCCTTCTCGAGGTCGCCGGTCTTGCCGATCTTCTGGTTGTTGACCGCGAGGATGATGTCGCCCTTCTGGAAGCCGACCTGAGCGGCCGCGCTGTCGCCGCCGAGATCGGTAATCACGACGCCTTCGGTGTCGGCATCCAGATGCAGCTCGTCGGCGACCGCCGGCGTGATGGTCGAGACCTTCGCGCCCTGGAACGGCGAACGCGTGGTGACGACGAGCTCGTTGCGGCCGGCGTCGGGCGCGGTCTCCAGCGCCACCGTCAGCTTGACCGGCTTGCCGCCGCGCTGCACGTCGATCTGCGCGGTGCCGCCGAGCGGACGCGTCGCGAAGCGGTAGTCGAAGGCATTGGGGTCATCCACGGTCTGGCCGTCGATCCCGGTGATGAGATCGGAGGATTTCAGGCCGGCCTTCGCTGCGGGGCCGTTCGAGACCACGCTCGCGACCAAGGCACCGGTCGGCGAACGCAAGCCGAGGCTTTCGGCGATCTCGGGCGTCACCGTCTGCAATTTGGCGCCGAGCCAGGGACGCTTCACCGCCTTGCCGCCGCTCTTGGCGGAGGCGACGACGACGCGCACCATGTTGGCGGGGATCGCAAAGCCGATGCCCTGCGAGCCGCCGGAGCGCGAATAGATCGCGGTGTTGATGCCGGCAAGCTTGCCACTCATGTCGACCAGCGCACCGCCGGAATTGCCGGGATTGATCGCCGCATCGGTCTGGATGAAGAACTGATAGTCGGTGATGCCGACCTGCGTGCGCGCCAGCGCCGAGATGATGCCGTGGGTCACGGTCTGGCCGACGCCGAAGGGATTGCCGATCGCGAGCACGACGTCGCCGACCAGCAACTCGTCCGAGTTGGTGAAGTCGAGCGTCGGGAATTTCTCCTTGCTGTCCTTCAGGCGCAGTACGGCGAGATCGGTGCGGGAATCCTTCAGCAGAATCTCGGCCTCGAACTCGCGCTTGTCCGACAGCGACACCTTGACCTGGTCCGCGCCCTCGATGACGTGGACGTTGGTGACGACGAGGCCCGACGTATCGACGATGACGCCTGAGCCGAGCGAGCGCTGCATCTGCTCGGGCTGCTGGCCGGGCACGCCGAAGAAGCGGCGGAAGACCGGGTCGTCGAGCAGCGGATTGCGGTTCTGCACCACCTTGGCGGCATAGACGTTGACGACGGCCGGCTGCACCCGCTGTACGATCGGCGCATAGGACAGCCGCAGTTCGGCCGGCGACGTCGGGACCCGACGGTCCTGCGCCGCAGCCGGATTGAAGTGGGCCGAAAAGGCTATGCACAATGCCGTGACGACGGCGGTCCAGGTCGATCGAAACATTCCTACCTCTTGGAAAAGACGCCGGAATATAGGCGCGTTCGCCCCCCAATAGAAGGGCGCGGGACGGCAATATTCACCCCCTTCCGCCGCCTGCCGCATACACGCCCCGCGGTCGAAATGGCAATTTGCGTGGCGCCGTGGATTGGCATGATGCGCGTCATCTTGCATGGTGATGCAAGGCGGATTCGGTTGCGGCGAATTTGCATCAGTGGGAACCGCGCAGCCGGGGCGCGCCGTCGCGGGACAGTCATCGATCGTTCCTAGGCTCTCCGCCTGCGACTTGGGGAAGTTCGTCAAACGATGGAGGTGTGACGTGAGCAGGACAAGAATTGCAGCCACGGCGATTGGTCTGGCCGGTGCGCTCGCGGCCGCGCAGGCCCAGGCCCAATCGGCAAGCAGCAGCGAGCAGGAGATCGCGCTGCTGAAGCAGCAGCTGAAGATGCTGGAGCAGAAGCTCGACAAGCTCCAGAGCCAGACCGCGGCGAACACGGCGGCCACGGCGAAAGCCAAGGCCGAGGCGAAGGCCGAAGCCAAAGCCGAAGCGCGCTCGGAAGCGAAAGCGGTCGTGGCCAATGCCAACGCTGCGATCCCGCTCAAGGGGCCCGCGCCGGCGTCGGGCGTCGTCGTGACGATGCCGAACAACCGGCCGACCATCTGTACTGCCGATGGGGCGAACTGCGTCGGCATCACCGGCCGCGTGCACTACGATGTCGGCGGCTATGATTATCGTCCCAACACCGCGTCCACCGTGCCGCAGAAGCTCGACAGCGGCGAGAACGTCCGCCGCGCGCGCATCGGCCTTGCCGGCAAATTCTTCAACGACTGGAATTTCGCGCTGATCTACGACTTCGGCGGCACCTCCGATGGATTTGGCGGCGCAGCTCCGGGATCGCTGCCCGGCGGCGGCGTCTCCGGCGTCGAGAACGCCTATCTCAGCTACACCGGCCTGAAGCCGTTCGGCGGACGGATGGCGATCGAGGCCGGCATCATGGACCTGCCCTACACCATGGACGAGGCCACGAGCTCCAACGACATCATGTTCATGGAGCGCGCCTCGGCGGGCATCATCGCGACCAATATCGCTGCCGGCGACTTCCGCTCGGCGGCCGGCACGCGCTGGTACAACGACCAGCTCTGGATCGGCGGCTATGTCACGGGACCGTCGACGGGGGCGATCCATTCCGCCTCGAGCGCGGCGCCGGCGGGCACGAGCGAGCAATATGGCGCAGTGGCGCGCGTTGCCGGAAATCCGATCAGCGGCAAGGACTACTCGGTGCATATCGGCGCCGACGCGCAGTGGCTGATCCAGCCGCCGCGCAATCTCATCGCCAATACGCAGACGGTCACGCTGAGCGATCGCCCTGAGTTGCGTCTCGATCCGACCACGCTGATCTCGACCGGCGCGATCGCCAATGCCTCGGGCGCGCAGGTCTACAGCGTCGAAGCGGCGGCGACCTATGGGCCGTTCATCGTTCAGGGCGAGTACTTCTGGTACAACATCGACCGCACCGCCAACACCGGCGTGCCACTGGTCGGCGCACCGAGCCTGAAATTCCAGGGCGGCTATGCGCAGGCCGGCTACGTGCTGACCGGCGAGGGGCGGACCTACAATGCGGCGAACGCGGCCTATAACGGCGTCAAGCCGGCGCATTCGTTCTCGCTCGACGGCGGCGGCTGGGGCGCCTGGGAAATCGCGGGACGCTTCTCGACGATCGACCTCAACGACCAGCTCGCGACCGCCAACGGCATCGCCGGCGGCCGGCAGACCGTCTACACGCTGGCGCTCAACTGGTACGTCAACGGCAACGTCCGCTTCATGCTCGACTATCTGCATGGCACGGTGTCGCGGCAGGCCTCGCCGGTCTCGACCGCCGATGTCGGCTCGAAATTCGACGCCGTCGCGATGCGCACGCAGTTCGCGTTCTGAACTCGTCGTCCCGGGGCGCGCGAATGCGCGAACCCGGGACCCATAGCCACAGGGAGTAGTTTGGCGAAGGCTCGGAGTTGCCGGCTCGCGTCACAACTTGCCTCTGTGGTTATGGGTCCCGGCTTTCGCCGGGACGACACCGAGAGCTTGGCGGCCAACCTCTCACTACGCCGCGCGCTTCGGCTTCTTCACCACCACCGGCGGCGGCGCGCAGGAGAGCCGCTGCTGATGGCTCTCGCCCCAGGCCTTCAATATGTCGATCACCGGCCTGAGGCTCTCGCCGAGCTCGGAGAGGCAATACTCCACCCGCGGCGGCACCTCCGCATAGACCTTGCGGATGACGAGCCCGTCCTCCTCCAGCGCGCGAAGCTGCTTGGTCAGCATGCGCTGGGTGATGGCGGGCACCAGACGGCGCAACTCGCCGAAGCGCTGGGTGCCGCTCTGGAGGTGGTAGAGGATCACGCCCTTCCACTTGCCGTCGATCAGGTCCAGCGTCGCCTCGACCGAGCAGCCAGGGCGGCGGGCAAAATTGCGCCGTTTCATGCGTGTTTTCCCAATAGTATCCAAACGGGGACTATATCCCCGAATTTACAGTACTTGCCAAACCGGGGCCAGCGGGACAGTTAGCAGGCCGGGCGCACATCACAAGCTGCGCGCCATCTGATGGAGACAAGCCATGAAGGCCGTCGGCTACAAGAAGTCGCTTCCGATCGAGGATCAGGACGCGCTGTTCGATTTCGAGACCGCAAAACCCGAGCCCAAGGGACGCGACATCCGCGTCGCCGTGAAGGCGATCTCGGCTAATCCGGTCGATTACAAGGTGCGCAAGCGCGCCGCTCCGCCCGAGGGCGAGACGAAGATCTTGGGCTATGACGCGGCCGGCGTGGTCGATGCCGTGGGTTCTGACGTCACGCTGTTCAAGCCGGGCGACGAGGTGTTTTACGCCGGCTCGATCCTGCGCCAGGGCACCAACGCCGAATTCCACCTGGTCGACGAGCGCATCGTCGGCAACAAGCCGAAGTCGCTCTCGTTTGCGCAAGCGGCCGCCCTCCCCCTCACCTCCATCACTGCGTGGGAATTGCTGTTCGATCGTCTCGGCGCGGTGCCGGGCAAGAGCGTCGATCCGCGCACGCTGCTGATCACGGGCGGCGCCGGCGGCGTCGGCTCGATCCTGATCCAGCTTGCCCGCCGCCTCACCGGGCTGACGGTGCTCGCGACCGCGACGCGGCCGGAATCGCAGAAATGGTGCCTCGATCTCGGCGCACATGCGGTGATCGACCATGGCAAGCCGATGAAGGAGCAGATCGAGAAGCTCAAGCTGCCGCCGGTCGCGCTGGTGGCGAGCCTCACCTTCACCGATCAGCACTACAAGAGCATCGCCGAGTTCATGGCGCCGCAGGGCAAGTTCGGCCTGATCGACGACCCGCCGGAGTTCGCTGTGAGCGCGTTCAAGGGCAAGGCGATCTCGGTGCATTGGGAATCGATGTTCACGCGCTCCTCGTTCCAGACGGCTGACATGATCGCGCAGCATCATTTGCTCGATGACGTCGCCGACCTCATCGACAAGGGCGTGCTCCGCACCACGCTCGACCAGACCTTCGGCACGATCAACGCAGCCAACCTCAAGCGCGCGCACGCACTGCTCGAGAGCGGCAAGTCACGCGGCAAGATCGTGCTGGAGGGGTGGTAGGCGAGCACAGCGCCGCTGCGTAGGGTGGGCAAAGGCGCACTTGCGCCGTGCCCACCATCACGCAAAGGGCGCAGAAAGGTGGTGGGCACGCTTCGCTTTGCTCACCCTACGGCAGTTGCCCTTCTGGAGCGATGCCCTCGACAAACATCAGCCGCCGCTCCAGCGCCGTCTGCCGCAGCTTCAACGCCTCGGCATATTCCGCCGACGCGTACCATTCGCGCGCACGCGCGATCGACGGAAACTCGACGATGATGATGGTCTTGGGCGGCGGACCGCCCTCCACCACCGCGGCGGCGCCGCCGCGCGCGAGGTAGCGGCCGCCGTATTGCGCGATGGTCTGCGCCGCAAGCGCGCGATAGGCCCCCATCGCGCTCCTGTCGCGCACCTCGACCTCGGAGATCACATAGGCCGGCATGTGCGTAGCCTCAGGCAATCGTGTTGACGATGCCGCCTTCCGCGCGCAACGCCGCGCCGTTGGTCGCGGACGCCTCCTTCGACGCAACATAGACCACCATGTTGGCGATCTCGTCGACGCTGGCGAAGCGCTGGATCAGCGAACTCGGGCGATGCTGCTTGACGAAATTGGCTGCGGCTTCATCCACCGACTGACCGTTTTGTTTCGCGAGATCTTTCACGAAGGTCTCGACACCCTCCGACATGGTCGGGCCCGGCAGCACGGAATTGACGGTGACGCCGGTGCCGCGGGTGAGCTGCGCCAGACCGCGCGCGACCGAGAGCTGGGCGGTCTTGCTCATGCCGTAGTGAATCATCTCGACGGGAATGTTGAGGCCGGATTCCGAGGAGATGAAGACGATGCGGCCCCAGTTGCGCTTGAGCATGCCCTTCAGATACGCGCGCGACAGCCGCACGCCGCTCATGACGTTGACCTCGAAGAAGCGGCTCCAGTCCTCGTCGGGGATCTCGAAAAAGTCCTTCGGCTCGAAGATGCCGGCATTGTTGACGAGGATGTCGACCTCGGGCAGTGCCGCCACAAGCGCCTTGCAGCCCGAAGCGGTCGACACGTCGGCCGCGATGCCGCGCACCTTGCCACCCGCTGCTTCCAGCTTGCGCGCGGCGGCATCGACCTTGTCCTGGCCGCGCCCGTTGATCACGACGCTCGCGCCCGAGGCGGCAAGGCCCTTGGCAATGGCGTGGCCGATGCCGGCGGTCGAGCCGGTCACCAGTGCAGTTTTTCCGGAAAGGTCGATGTTCATGTAATATCTCCATCAGAGCGATGATGGGGATATCGGGCGCGGCAGATCGGGCCGCAATCGGCGCTCACCAATCAGTGAGACGCCGAGCACTTTTCCTGCGACAACGTAGACACCCTGCCTGAACCGCGGCTGGAACGATTATTGCTAAGCAGCTGCGGCGTCTCATGTGAACACGGAAGAACTATGCGATGAAGCGTACGGCTCTCACGATTATTCTCGGGCTGGTCGGCTTGATGGGCGGCAATTCGCTCGCGCCGGCTCAAACGGTCTATCCGGAAAAATCGTTGCAATTGATCGTCCCCTTCCCGCCGGGCGGCGCCTCCGACGTGGTCGCGCGCATTATCGGCGGCGAACTGGAGACGCGGCTCGGCAAGCCCGTGATCATCATGAACCGTCCCGGGGGCGGCACCACCATCGCGGCCAAGGAAGTCGCGCGCTCGGCGCCTGACGGATACACCCTGTTCTTCAGCTCAAACTCGAGCTTCACGCTGCCGGCAGCCGTGAAGGAAAGCGTGCCTTACGACGCGGCCAAGGATTTCGAGCCGGTCGGCCAGGTCGGCAAGATCACGCTGGCGCTGGTCACCTACAAGGACAATCCGGTCAACGACGTGGCTTCGCTGGTCGCCGAAGCGAAGGCCAATCCCGACAAGCTGTCGCTCGCATCATTCGGCGTCGCGACCGTCTCGCATTTCGCCGGCGAGCTGTTCAAATCGAGTGCCGGGGTCAAGATGGTCCACCTGCCCTACAAGGGCAGTGCACCGGCGATGAACGACCTCATCGGCAAGCACATCCAGTACCACGTCGACACCGTGATCGCCGTGAAGCCGCAGATCGAGGCCGGCACCGTCAAGGTGCTCGCGGTGTTCTCGGGCAAGCGCACGCCCTACCTGCCCGACGTGCCGACGCTTGCCGAACTCGGCTATGGCAACATCGACTTCGCGTCCTGGGGCGCGGTGGTCGCGCCCAAGGGGCTGCCGCCGGCCGTTCGCGACAAGCTGTCGGCGACGCTGGAGGAGATCATCAACAGCCCTTCCGTCATCGAGCGCTTCACCAAGGTCGGATTCGAACCAGGCTTCATGCGCTACAGCGATTGGGCAGGAGCCGTCGGCAAGGAGACCGCCGAGATGAAGGAGATCGCGCAAAGGGCGGGGATCAAGGAAGAATAGTCTCGCCGATCTTCGCCAGTCCCAAAACAAAAGCGGCGCCCGAGGGCGCCGCTTTCAATTCCGTGGCTGCTGAAACGGCTTACGCCGCCTCGGCTTCCTTCTCCTGCACCGGACCGGAATCCTGGCCCTTGGCATCGACGTCGCGATCGACGAACTCGATCACGGCCATCGCGGCGTTGTCGCCGTAGCGGAAGCCAGCCTTGATGATGCGGGTATAGCCGCCCTGGCGATCCTTGTAGCGGGTCGCGAGCACGTCGAAGAGCTTCTTGACCTGATCCTTGTCGCGCATCTCGGAGATGGCCTGACGGCGCATGGCCAGCCCGCCCTTCTTGCCGAGGGTCACGAGCTTCTCGACGATCGGACGGAGCTCCTTGGCCTTGGGCAGCGTGGTGACGATCTGCTCGTGCTTGATCAGTGCGGCCGCCATGTTGGCGAACATCGCCCTGCGGTGCTCGGCCGTGCGGTTGAGCTTCCGATGAACCTTGCCGTGACGCATGTGACTATTCCTTAGTTTGAAACTGCCGCGACGGTTCGTCGGACATGTTGCTCAGGTGGGCTGCCCGCGTTCGCCCTTGAAGGTGAGTAGCGAATGGCGAGTAGCGAGTTGTCATTCGCTATTCGCCACTCCCTATTCGCCTGACTTAGTAGTGATCCTCGAAGCGCTTGGCGAGCTCGTCGATGTTCTCCGGCGGCCAGCCCGGCACTTCCATGCCGAGATGCAGACCCATCTGGGCCAGCACTTCCTTGATCTCGTTCAGCGACTTGCGGCCGAAGTTCGGGGTGCGGAGCATTTCCGCTTCGCTCTTCTGCACGAGGTCGCCGATGTAGACGATGTTGTCGTTCTTCAGGCAGTTGGCCGAACGCACCGACAGCTCGAGCTCGTCCACCTTCTTGAGGAAGGCCGGGTTGAAGGCGAGGTCCGGGATGATCTCCTGGGCGACTTCCTTGCGCGGCTCTTCGAAGTTGACGAACACGTTGAGCTGATCCTGGAGGATGCGGGCGGCGTAAGCCACCGAGTCATCCGGCGAGATCGCGCCGTTGGTCTCGATCGTCATGGTCAGCTTGTCGTAGTCGAGGATCTGGCCCTCGCGGGTGTTCTCGACCTTGTAGGAGACCTTGCGGACCGGCGAGTACAGGCTGTCGACCGGGATCAGGCCGATCGGCGCGTCCTCGGGACGGTTGCGCTCGGCGGGCACGTAGCCCTTGCCGGTCGCGACGGTGAACTCCATGCGGATCTCGGCGCCCTCGTCGAGGGTGCAGATCTGGAGATCCGGGTTGAGCACGACGACGTCGCCGACGGTCTGGATGTCGCCGGCGGTGACGACGCCCGGGCCCTGCTTCTTCACGACCATGCGCTTGGGGCCTTCGCCCTGCATCTTGATCGAGATGTCCTTGATGTTCAGCACGATGTCGGTGACGTCCTCACGGACGCCGGCGATCGAGGAGAACTCGTGCAGCACGCCGTCGATGTGCACCGACTGCACCGCCGCGCCCTGGAGCGAGGAGAGCAGGATGCGGCGCAGCGCGTTGCCGAGGGTCTGGCCAAAGCCGCGCTCGAGCGGCTCGGCGACGATGGTCGCGAAGCGGGCCGGATCGCTGCCGGGCGTGACCTGGAGCTTGTTCGGCCGAATCAGTTCTTGCCAATTTTTCTGGATCGTCACTGTTTCACCCATACAGGCCAGTCGAACTGCCGTTGCAGACACTGGCGTTGGAGAAAGGCCGCAGGTCGCACCTGCGGCTTCTTGCAAAAGTCATTACGGACGCCGATGCGCCCGCAACTTCGTATCAAACGCGCCGACGCTTGCGGGGACGGCAACCGTTGTGCGGGATCGTGGTCACGTCGCGGATCGAGGTGACGGTGAAGCCTGCGGCCTGGAGCGCGCGGAGCGCCGACTCGCGGCCCGAACCGGGACCGGCGACTTCGACTTCCAGCGTGCGCATGCCGTGCTCCTGCGCCTTCTTCGACACGTCCTCGGCGGCAACCTGCGCCGCGTACGGGGTCGACTTGCGCGAGCCCTTGAAGCCCATCGTGCCGGCGGAAGACCAGGCGATCGTGTTGCCCTGCGCGTCGGTGATGGTGATGGTCGTGTTGTTGAACGACGAGTTCACGTGCGCAACGCCGGAGGCGATGTTCTTGCGTTCACGACGGCGAACGCGGGTGGCTTCCTTACCCATTGAGTACCTTTCCTGGAGATCTCAAACGCCGCCGTAATGCCAGCGGCTACACCTGTGAAAAAGCGAATGGTGAGTAGCGAATAGCGAATGGATGACCACTCGCTATTCGCTACTCACCTATTCGCGCGAATTACTTCTTCTTGCCGGCGATGGCCTTGGCCGGGCCCTTGCGCGTGCGCGCATTGGTGTGGGTGCGCTGACCGCGCACCGGCAGACCGCGACGATGACGCAGGCCGCGATAGCAGCCGAGGTCCATCAGACGCTTGATGTTGATGCCGACCTCACGACGCAGGTCACCCTCGACGAGATAGTCGCGGTCGATGACTTCGCGGATCTGGAGCACTTCGGCGTCGCTGAGCTGATTGACGCGACGATCCACCGGGATCTTCACCTTCTCCAGAATCTCACCGGCGATCTTCTGACCGATGCCATGGATGTACTGGAGCGCGATCAGCACGCGCTTGTTGGTGGGAATGTTCACGCCGGCAATACGGGCCACGGCCTTCTCTCCTGTTGCCGGTCCTCGTCAGGACCAGGCTTTAAGTGCTTGTGTTCTCGGGCAGGTGTTCACAAACGCGAACACGACGCCCACCCCCGGTCTTCCTGGGGCCCGGCATCGTCTGAAACTATCCGACTTGGATGCGGGGCTTATTAAGGGATTCCGGGGGCTTTCGTCAACCGCTGCTAGCGCTTAGCTCGCTTTTTCGTGACCTTTTTTGCGGCCTTTTTGGCACCCTTTTTGACAGCCTTCTTGGCGGTCTTTTTGGCAGCCTTCTTTACCGTCTTCTTCGCGGTCTTCTTGACCGCCTTCTTGGCGCCCTTCGCGGCCTTCTTGGCCGCCTTTTTAGCGGATTTGGCGGGCTTTTTGGCCGTTTTCGCCGACTTTTTGGCTGTTTTGGCCTTGGCCGCCCCCTTCTTGGCCGGCGCTGCCTTGGCCGCGCTCTTGGCAGGTCCCCTGGCGGTTCCCTTGCCATGCGTCTTGGGCTCGACTGCCCCGAGCGCCAGGAGCTGGCGGTGAATCGCACGGGTGACCTCGTCGATGGCCATCATGCCATCGATGGTCGAGAGCTTCCGCCGCTCGGAATAGTAGTGAATCAGGGGCTCCGTCTGGCTGCGGTAGCTGGCAAGCCGCTTGGTCAGGACCTCGGGGGTGTCGTCGAGCCGAACCTCCTCGCCGCGCTCCCGCATCTGGGCGACGCGGGTCTCGACGCGACTCAGCAGCGCGCTTTCGTTGACGCGGAGCTCGATCACTGCGTCGAGCTTGAGATGCTTGTGCTTGAGGAGCTCGTCCAGCGCCTCGGCCTGCGGCACGGTGCGCGGGAAACCGTCGAGGATGAAACCGTTCCTGGCGTCCGGCTGGTCGATCCGGTCGGAGATGATTCCGACCACGACCTCGTCGGGCACGAGGCCGCCGCTGGCCATGATCTCCTTGGCCTTCAGCCCGACCGGCGTTCCCGCCGCCACGGCCGCGCGCAGCATCTCGCCGGTCGAGAGCTGGACGATACCATAGCGCTGCACCAGCAACTGCGCCTGGGTCCCCTTGCCCGACCCCGGCGGTCCCAGAAGTATAATTCTCATCGGCGTACGCCCCCCGGATTGGTGAGCGATACGTCGCGCACCTGTGTTTGAAGATCAAGAACAGTGCAAACCATAATCGGCGCCGCACCGCCACCCATATCATAGGGGAGCGAATACCCGATCGCCAAGAAGGCCTTTGAAATCAGGGATTGTGTCGCGGTGAGAGCAGCTCTGCCGATGCGATCGAATGGCTGGCTGGCCGTCTCTGCGGGCGCCGCGCGCTGCTCTCGCGCGGGCGAATCGGCGGCGCAGTCGCGCCGCCGTCAGAGGACGCCGCGCTTAGCGGCGGCGGCCCCGCAGCTTCGACTTCCGGATCAGGCCCTCATACTGATGCGCCAGCAGATAGCCCTGCACCTGCGCCACCGTGTCCATGGTGACGCTGACGACGATCAGCAGCGAGGTGCCGCCGAAGTAGAACGGCACCGAGGCGTAGGAGATCAGGATCTCGGGGATCAAGCAGACGATCGCCAGATAGACCGCGCCGAGCACAGTGACGCGCGACAGCACGTAGTCGATATATTCCGCAGTGCGCTCGCCCGGGCGAATGCCCGGAATGAAGCCGCCGTGCTTCTTCAGATTGTCTGCGGTCTCAGTCGGGTTGAACACGATCGCGGTGTAGAAGAACGCGAAGAACACGATCAGCGCGAGATACATGATCAGGAACAGCGGACGGCCATGCCCGAGCTGGGTGGTGATCCACTGGAACCATTCCGGCCCGCTGCCCGCATTGAAGTTCGCAACCGTCGTCGGCAGCAGCAAGAGCGAAGACGCGAAGATCGGCGGGATCACGCCCGAGGTGTTGAGCTTGAGCGGCAGATGCGAGGACTGGCCCTCGAACATCTTGTTGCCGACCTGGCGCTTCGGATACTGGATCAGCAGCCGGCGCTGCGCCCGCTCCATGAACACGATGAAGGCGATCACGGCGACCGCCATGATGATGACGACCAGGATCAGGCCGGTCGACATCGCCCCCTGACGGCCGAGCTCGAGCATGTTGGCGAGCGCGGCGGGCAGCTCGGCGACGATGCCGGCGAGAATGATCAGCGAGATGCCGTTGCCGATGCCGCGCGAGGTGATCTGCTCGCCCAGCCACATCAGGAACATGGTGCCGCCGGTCAGCGTGATCGCCGTGGACAGGCGGAAGAACATGCCGGGGTCGCTGACCACGTTGCCGGCGCCTTCTAGGCCCACCGCGATGCCATAGGACTGGAACGCCGCCAGGATGACCGTCAGATAGCGGGTGTACTGGTTCAGCGTCTTGCGGCCGGCCTCGCCTTCCTTCTTCAGCGCCTCGAGCTGCGGCGAGACGGTGGTCAGGAGCTGGATGATGATCGAGGCCGAGATGTACGGCATGATGTTCAGCGCGAAGATCGCCATGCGGTGGATGCCGCCGCCGGCGAACATGTTGAACATGCCGAGGATGCCGCCCGCCTGGGAGCGGAACACCTGCTCCCAGATGTTGGGATCGATGCCGGGCAGCGGGATATAGGTTCCGAGCCGATAAACGAGCAGCGCACCCAGGGTGAACCAGATGCGCTTCTTCAGTTCGTCGGCCTTGGCAAAGGCGCCGAAATTGAGGTTGGCTGCCAGTTGTTCCGCTGCTGAGACCATCTTGGACTTTCTCCCGCCGCCTGTTGCGCCGTCATGCCCGCGGCCGGGCTACTTTTAGCGGACGCCGGACATTATCTGGGGCTCGGCTTCGATAAGTCCACGTCCCGCATGCGTAAAGGCCCGCGAGCCGCGGGCCAATGACGCAGTTGTTACGCCGCCTCGCCTTCTTCCTTGGCAGGGGCGAGGATCTTCACCGAGCCGCCGGCCTTCTCGACCGCGGCAATCGCGGTCTTGGTGGCGCCGTGCACTTCGATGTTGAGCTTGGACTTGAGCTCGCCACGGCCGAGCAGCCGCAGGCCGGCCTTGGCGCGGCGCAGCACGCCGCCCTTCACCAGGGCCTCGACGTTCACGACGCTGCCGGCGTCGATCTTCTTGGCATCGACCGCTTCCTGGAGCCGGTCGAGATTGATCTCGGCGAACTCGACGCGGAAGATGTTGTTGAAGCCGCGCTTGGGCAGACGGCGATGCATCGGCATCTGGCCGCCTTCGAAACCCTTGATGCGCACGCCCGAACGCGCGGTCTGGCCCTTGCCGCCGCGGCCGGACTGCTTGCCCTTGCCCGAACCGATGCCGCGGCCGACGCGCATACGCTTTTTGCGCGAGCCGGCGTTGTCGGCGATATCGCTGAGCTTCATCGCCCTTCTCCTTGTGTCTTGCGCATGATCTTCACCGAAAACCGGCACCCAGTTTCGGGATCATACGCCCTGCTTACTTCTCGTCGACGATGCGGACGAGATGGTGAACCTTCTCGATCATGCCGCGCACGGCCGGAGTATCCGGCAGTTCGCTGGTGCGGCCGATCTTGTTGAGCTTGAGCCCGATCAGCGTCGAACGCTGCGAGTGATGGCGGCGGATCGCGCTGCCGGTCTGCTCGAGCTTGATCGTCTTTGCGGCCTTGGCCATCTTGGTCTACTCCGAAAAGCTTCCGTTAATCGGCAGCCGCCTCGGCGTCGCCGCCGATACGGCGGGACTGGAGGGTGGACACCTTGATATTGCGGCGGGCTGCGACCGAACGCGGCGAATCCTGGTGCTTCAGCGCGTCGAAGGTCGCGCGCACCATGTTGTACGGGTTCGACGAGCCGATCGACTTCGCCACCACGTCCTGGACGCCGAGCGTCTCGAACACGGCGCGCATCGGGCCGCCGGCGATGATGCCGGTACCGGCTGGAGCGGCACGCAGGTAGACACGGCCCGCGCCATGACGGCCGGCGATGTCGTGATGCAGCGTGCGGCCCTCGCGCAGCGACACGCGGGTCAGGTTGCGCTTGGCGGATTCGGTTGCCTTGCGGATCGCCTCAGGCACTTCGCGCGCCTTGCCGTGACCGAAGCCGGCGCGGCCCTTCTGGTCGCCGATCACGACCAGCGCTGCGAAACCGAAGCGCTTGCCGCCCTTGACGACCTTGGCCACGCGGTTGATGTGGACGAGCTTGTCGACGAACTCGCTGTCGCGCTCCTCGCGCTCCTTGCGGTCGCGTCCGCCGCCGCGTTGATCGCGTCCACCACGTTGTTCGCGTTCTGCCATTTTTCCAATCCTTCTGAGGCTTGCGCCTCAATCCTCAAATTCTGTTAGAAGCTCAGCCCGCTCTCACGCGCCGCATCGGCAAGAGCCTTGACGCGCCCGTGATAGAGGTAGCTGCCGCGATCGAACACGACTTCCTTGACGCCCTTCTCGGCGGCGCGCTCGGCCAGCAGCTTGCCGACCGCCTTCGCCGCATCGATGTCGGCGCCGGTCTTGCCGCCGTCGCGCATCGACTTCTCGAGCGAGGAGGCAGAGGCCAGCGTCTCGCCCTTCAGGTCGTCGATGACCTGGGCGTAGATGTGCTTGGACGAGCGGAACACCGACAGGCGCGGACGGCCACCACCGGAGCGGCGCAGCTTCAGCCGCACACTCCGCTTGCGCCGGGCATTCGTAACCTTGGCTTTCGACATGACCGGCTCCGTTACTTCTTCTTGCCTTCCTTGCGGAAGATGAACTCGCCAACATACTTCACACCCTTGCCCTTGTAGGGCTCCGGCGGGCGGTATGAGCGGATTTCGGCGGCGACCTGGCCGACGCGCTGGATGTCGCTGCCCGTCACCGTGATTTCGGTCGGCTTCGGCACCGTGATCGTGATCCCCTCGGGGATCGTGTAGATCACGTCGTGGCTGTAGCCGAGCGCGAGCTGCAGGTTCTTGCCCTGCATCGCGGCGCGGTAGCCGACGCCGGTGATCTCGAGCTTCTTCTCGAAGCCCTTGGTGACGCCTTCGACCAGATTCGCGACCTGGGCGCGAGCGGTACCGTACAGCGCCCGCGCGCGGTTGGTCTCGAGCCGCGGCTTGACCTTGATCTGGCCGCTCTCGAGCTTCACCTCGACGTCGTCATGGACGACGAACTGAAGCTGGCCCTTCGGCCCCTTCATCTTGACGGTCTGCCCGTCGACGGTCGCGGTAACACCCGACGGCACCGCCACAGGCCTTTTGCCAACACGTGACATGGATCAAAAATCCTTCTCAGAACACCGTGAAGAGGACTTCACCGCCCACATTCGCGTCGCGCGCGCTGTGGTCGGCCATGATCCCCTTCGGCGTCGACAACACCGAAATGCCGAGCCCGTTGTTGACCCGCGGCAGGTTCTTCACCGAGGCGTAAACACGACGCCCGGGCTTGGAAACACGTTCGATCTCGCGGATGACGGGCTCGCCGTCGAAATACTTCAGCTCGATCTCGATCTCGCTGCGGCCCGAGGAGTGCTCGACCGTGGCGTAACCGCGGATGTAGCCCTCGCTCTTGAGCACCTCGAGCACGTTCTCGCGCATCCGCGAGCCCGGCGTGGAGACCTTGGTCTTGGAGCGCATCTGCGCGTTGCGGATGCGGGTGATCAGATCGCTGATTGGATCGTGCGTAGACATCTAAACGACCCTCCTTACCAGCTCGACTTCACGAGGCCCGGGACCATGCCCTTGGAGCCAAGTTCGCGCAGCGCGATACGGGACAGCTTGTTCTTGCGGTAGTTCGAGCGCGGACGGCCCGACAGCTCGCAGCGAAGACGCACGCGGGTCGCCGACGAATTGCGCGGCATCTCGGCGAGCTTCAGGGTCGCGGCGAACCGCTCCTCCATCGGCAGCGTCTTGTCGGCGATGATCGCCTTCAACCGCTCGCGCTTCGGGGCGGCGTTCTTCACCATCCGCTTGCGCCGGTTGTTCTTCTCGATTGAACTCTTCTTTGCCATGCTTGGCTCCTGGGTATCCGCGTTTGAGAGGCTTTAGGTCAGCGTCTCACTGCCGGAACGGGAAATTGAAAGCGGTCAACAAGGCCCTCGCCTCTTCGTCGGTCTTGGCCGTGGTGCAGACGGTGATGTCCATACCGCGGGCTTCCGTGACCTTGTCGAAGTCGATCTCGGGGAAAATGATGTGCTCCTTGATGCCGAGCGAGTAGTTGCCGCGGCCGTCGAAGCTCTTCGGGTTCAGGCCGCGGAAGTCGCGGACGCGCGGCAGCGCGACCGTGACCAGGCGGTCGATGAACTCGTACATGCGGGCCTTGCGCAGCGTGACCTTGCAGCCGATCGGCTGGTTCTCACGCAGCTTGAAGGTCGCGATCGCGATGCGCGAATAGGTCACGATCGCCTTCTGGCCGGCGATCTGGGTCAGCTCGGCAGCGGCGGTCTCGGCCTTCTTGCGGTCGTTGACGGAATCGCCAACGCCCATGTTCAGCACGACCTTGTCCAGGCGCGGAACCTGCATGACGTTCTCGTAACCGAACTTCTCGGTCAGCGCCGTGCGGATCTTCGCATCGTATTCCGCGCGCAGGCGCGGCGTGTAAGCGGCCTCAGCCATCGATCTCAGCTCCCGAGCTCTTGGCGATGCGGACCTTCTTGCCGTCCGCCAGAATCTTGAATCCGACGCGGGTCGGCTTTCCGTCCTTGCCGACATACGCGATGTTGGACAGTTGGATCGGCGCCTCTTTCGAGATGATGCCGCCCTCCTGGGCCTGCGTCTGCTTCTGGTGACGCTTGACCATGTTGATGCCGCGCACGAGCGCCGTGCCGGCGTCGGGGCGAACCTCGAACACTTCGCCGGTGCGACCCTTGTCTCGGCCGGTCAGCACGACGACCTTGTCGCCCTTGCGGATCTTCGCAGCCATCACAGCACCTCCGGCGCGAGGGAAATGATCTTCATGTGATTCTTGGCGCGCAGCTCGCGCGGCACGGGCCCGAAGATACGGGTGCCGACCGGCTCGGACTGGTTGTTGATCAGCACGGCGGCGTTGCGGTCGAAGCGGATGACCGAACCGTCGGCGCGGCGGATGTCCTTGCGGACGCGCACCACGACGGCCTTCATCACGTCGCCCTTCTTCACCTTGCCACGCGGAATCGCTTCCTTGATCGAGACGACGATGATGTCGCCGATCGTGGCGTAGCGGCGCTTGGAGCCCCCGAGCACCTTGATACACATGACACGGCGTGCGCCAGAATTGTCGGCCACGTCGAGGTTGGTCTGCATCTGAATCATTGATGCACCTCGTCCTCTTCTCTCTTGCGCCAGCCCAGCCGGCGCTCAACATTTCCCTGAAGACAGTCGGCTAAAGCCAACAGATCAGGCGCTTTTCTTGTGTTCGCCCCGGATCACGACCCAGCGCTTCAACTTCGAAATCGGCTTCGATTCCTCGATCCAAACCATATCGCCCGGCTTGAACTCGTTGTTCTCGTCATGCGCGTGGTAGTTCTTCGAACGGCGGATCGTCTTCTTGTAGATCGGGTGCGTAAAGCGGCGATCGACGCGGACAACGACCGTCTTGGCTGTCTTGTCGCTGACGACCACGCCCTGCAAAGTACGTTTCGGCATCTTCGTAAGCCTCTTACTTCTTCTTCGCGCGCGTCTGCGCGGCGACGGTCTTGATCCGGGCGATGTCGCGGCGGGCCTCGCGCAGGCGCGAGGTGTTCTCGAGCTGCCCGGTGGCGCGCTGGAAGCGCAGGTTAAAGCGCTCCTTCTTCAGGTTCAGGATGGCGTCATCCTGCTGGTCGGGGCTCATCGCGCGGATGTCTTCGATCTTCATCTGGGCCATGGCCATTACTCCGCAATGCGCTCGACGAAGCGCGTCTTGATCGGCAGCTTGGCGGCCGCCAGGGTCAGCGCCTCACGCGCCGTCTGGGTGTTGACGCCGTCGATCTCGAACAGCACCCGGCCCGGCTTGACGCGCGCCACCCACAGTTCCGGCGAACCCTTGCCGGAACCCATGCGGACTTCGGCCGGCTTCTTCGACACCGGAAGGTCGGGGAACACGCGGATCCAGACGCGGCCGGCGCGCTTCATGTGACGGGTCAGCGCGCGACGGGCGGCTTCGATCTGGCGCGCGGTGACGCGCTCAGGCTCGGTCGCCTTCAGGCCGAACTGGCCGAACGCCAACGTCGCGCCCGAAGACGCAACGCCGTGGATGCGGCCCTTATGCGCCTTCCGGAACTTCGTTTTCTTAGGTTGCATCATGGCTTTAAGCCCTCAAATTCCTGTGCTGGCCTTAGGCTGCGGCCGTATCGCGGCGCTGACGGCCGCGATCACCACTGCCACCAGTCTCGCCTTCGGCCATTCTCTTGTCCTGGGCCATCGGATCGTGCTCGAGGATCTCGCCCTTGAAGATCCAGACCTTGACGCCGCAGGTGCCGAAGGTCGTGAACGCGGTCGCAACGCCGTAGTCGATGTCGGCGCGCAGCGTGTGCAGCGGCACGCGACCTTCGCGGTACCACTCCATGCGCGCGATTTCCGCACCGCCGAGACGTCCCGAGCAGTTGATGCGGATGCCTTCCGCGCCGAGACGCATCGCCGACTGCACGGCGCGCTTCATGGCACGGCGGAACGCCACGCGGCGCTCCAGCTGCTGCGCGATCGACTCGGCCACCAGCGTCGCGTCGAGCTCCGGCTTGCGGATCTCGACGATGTTGATGACGACGTCGGACGAGGTGATGTCCGCGACCCGCTTGCGCAGCTTGTCGATGTCGGCGCCCTTCTTGCCGATCACCACGCCCGGGCGGGCCGAGTGGATGGTGACGCGACACTTCTTGTGCGGACGCTCGATCACGATGCGGGCGACGGCCGCCTGCTTGAGCTCCTTGTGCAGGATCTCGCGGATCTTGACGTCCTCGTGCAGCAGCTTGCCGTATTCCTGCTTGCCGGCGAACCAGCGGGAATCCCAGGTACGGTTGATGCCGAGACGCAGACCGATCGGATTGATCTTTTGACCCATCGTGTTCTCCTGCGCCCTTAAGCGGCTGCTTCGGCTTCGACCTGACGAACAATGATCGTCAGCTGCGAAAATGGTTTGTAGACACGGCCCGAACGGCCACGGCCGCGGGCGGCAAAGCGCTTCATCACGAGGCCGTTGCCGACGAAGGCCTGCGCCACGACGAGATCGTCGACGTCGAGGTCGTGGTTGTTCTCGGCATTGGCGATAGCCGATTCCAGGCACTTCTTCACGTCAACCGCGATCCGCTTGCGCGAAAACTGCAGGTCGGCGAGCGCAGCAGCCGCCTTCCGGCCGCGAATGAGCTGGGCGACCAGGTTGAGCTTCTGCGGGCTCACCCGCAGCATCCGGGCGACCGCCTTGGCCTCGTTGTCGGCGAGGCTCCGTTCGCGCTTAGGTTTGCTCATCGTTTAATCCTCAAGCCTTCTTGGCTTTCTTGTCGCCGGAGTGGCCATGGAAGGTCCGGGTCGGCGAGAACTCGCCGAACTTGTGACCGACCATTTCCTCGTTGACGGCCACCGGCACGTGCTTCTGACCGTTGTAGACACCGAAGGTCAGGCCGACGAACTGCGGCAGGATCGTCGAACGACGGCTCCAGATCTTGATGACGTCGTGACGGCCGGACGCGCGCGCGGCATCTGCCTTCTTGAGCAGAGATCCCTCGACGAACGGGCCTTTCCAGACTGAACGAACCATGTCCGGCGTTCCTTACTTCTTCCGCTTGTGGCGGCTTAGGAGAATGAATTTGTTGGTCGACTTGTTGGAGCGGGTCTTCTTGCCCTTGGTCGGCTTGCCCCACGGAGTAACCGGGTGGCGGCCGCCCGAGGTACGACCTTCACCACCGCCGTGCGGATGGTCGATCGGGTTCATCGAAACACCGCGGTTGTGCGGCTTGCGACCCAGCCAACGGTTGCGGCCGGCCTTGCCGATCGAGGTGTTCATGTGATCCGGGTTCGACACCGCGCCGATCGTGCCGCGGCAACGGCCGTGCACCAGGCGCTGCTCACCCGAGTTCAGGCGGATGATGACGTAGTCCTGGTCGCGACCGACGAGCTGGGCGTAGGTGCCCGCGGAACGGGCGAGCTGGCCGCCCTTCCCGATCTTGACCTCGATGTTGTGGATGATCGTGCCAACCGGCATGTTGCCGAGCGGCATGACGTTGCCCGGCTTCACGTCGACATAGTTGCCGGCCACGACGGAATCGCCGACCGCAAGCCGCTGCGGCGCCAGGATATAGGCCTGGGTGCCGTCTTCGTACTTGACCAGTGCGATGAACGCAGTGCGGTTCGGATCGTATTCCAGCCGCACGACGGTCGCGGGCGCATCGACCTTGTCGCGCTTGAAGTCGACGATGCGCAGGGTCTGCTTGTGACCGCCGCCGCGGAAGCGCACGGTGATGCGACCGGTATTGTTGCGACCGCCGGAGGAATGCTTGCCTTCGGTGAGCGCCTTGACCGGCTTGCCCTTGTACAGGGCCGAACGATCGACCATGACCAGCTGGCGCTGGCCCGGCGTCGTGGGATTGAATGTCTTCAGTGCCATCGTCGTACGACCTTACAGACCGGTGGTGACGTCGATCCGGTGGCCCTCTTCGAGGGTCACGATCGCGCGCTTGGTGTTCGACTGCGAGCCGAGGTTGCCGCGGAAGACCTTGGTCTTGCCCTTGCGAACCAGCGTGTTGACGCTCTTGACCTTGACGTCGAACAGCTTCTCGATCGCTTCCTTGATCTGCGGCTTGGTCGCCTTCGCGGCCACCTTGAACAGGACCTTGTTGTGCTCGGACGCCAGCGTCGCCTTTTCGGTGACGACCGGAGCAACGATCACGTCGTAGTGGCGAGGCTCAATGTTCTTCGTCATTTGAAGCGCGCCTCCAGCGCATCGATGGCGGCCTTGGTCAGAACGAGCTTCTGACGGCGCAGGATGTCATAGACGTTGATGCCCTGGATCGGCAGCACGTCCATGTTCGGGATGTTGCGGGCCGCGGCGGCAAAGCCGTTGTTGAGCTCGGCGCCGTCGATGATCAGCGCGTTGGTCAAGCCCAGACCCGAGAAGTGACCGAGTAGCGCCTTGGTCTTGGCGGCTTCCAGCGCGGCCTTCTCGATCACCAGCAGATCACCGTCCTTGGCCTTGGCCGACAGCGCATGCTTGAGAGCCAGCGCGCGCACCTTCTTCGGCAGGTCGGTGGCGTGCGAACGCACCACCGGACCGAAGGCGCGGCCACCGCCACGGAACTGCGGCACGCGGGCCGAGCCGTGACGAGCACCGCCGGTGCCCTTCTGCTTGTACATCTTCTTGCCGGTGCGCCAGATCTCGGCGCGGCCCTTGGCCTTGTGGGTGCCGGCCTGGCGCTTGTTGAGCTGCCACTGCACGCAACGCGCAATGATGTCCTGGCGCGGTTCGAGGCCGAAAATGGCGTCGGAAAGCTGGACCGAGCCGGCTTCCTTACCTTCGAGGGTGGTGACCTTCAATTCCATCTCACGCACCCTCCTGCTGGGCCGCAGCCTCGGCTTCGCCACCCGCAACCTTGAACTTGCCGGGCTTCGGAGCTTCCTTCGGCAGCGGCTTCTTGACGGCGTCGCGCACGCGGATCCAACCGCCCTTGGAGCCGGGAACGGCGCCTTCGACGAGGATCAGGCCGCGCTCGACATCGAGCTGAACGACTCGAAGGTTGAGCGTGGTGACGCGGTCGACACCCATGTGGCCGGGCATCTTCTTGTTCTTCCAGGTCTTGCCGGGATCCTGACGACCACCGGTCGAACCGATCGAGCGGTGCGAGATCGACACACCGTGCGTGGCGCGCAGACCGCCGAAGTTCCAGCGCTTCATGCCGCCGGCGAAGCCCTTACCGACCGAGGTGCCGGTGACGTCGACGAACTGGCCGACGACGAAATGATCGGCCTGGATCTCGGCGCCGACCGGGATCATGGCATCCGCGGTGACGCGGAATTCCTCGACCCGGCGCTTCGGCTCGACCTTGGCGACCGCGAACTGGCCGCGCTCCGCCTTGGGCATGTAAACGGTCTTGCGGCTGCCAGAACCGAGCTGGAGCGCGACGTAACCGTTCTTCTCTTCGGTGCGGTGGCCTACGACCTGGCAATTGCCGAGCTTCAACACGGTCACGGGGATATGTTCGCCGGCCTCCGTGAAGACCCGCGTCATCCCGACCTTTTGTGCGATCACTCCGGAGCGCATCGGCTTGCTTCCTGTTCTTTCTGTCCGCTTGCGCGAACGGGATCCAAAAATCTTAGAGCTTGATCTCGACGTCGACACCGGCTGCCAGATCGAGCTTCATCAAAGCATCGACGGTCTGCGGGGTCGGATCGACGATGTCGAGCAGGCGCTTGTGAGTGCGCATCTCGAACTGTTCGCGGCTCTTCTTGTCGACGTGGGGCGAACGGTTGACGGTGAACTTCTCGATGCGGGTGGGCAGCGGAATGGGTCCGCGGACCTGCGCGCCGGTGCGCTTCGCCGTGTTCACGATCTCGCGGGTCGACGTATCGAGGATACGATGGTCGAACGCCTTGAGACGGATACGAATGTTTTGGCCGTTCATTGCCGTGCTTTCTTTAGTGAGTGGCGAGTAGCGAGTAGCGAATAGAATTCCCTATTCGCCACTCACCATTCCCTATTCGCTTGTTTACTCGATGATCGAGGCGACGACGCCGGCGCCGACGGTACGGCCGCCTTCGCGGATCGCGAAGCGGAGCTTCTCTTCCATCGCGATCGGCACGATCAGGTGCACTTCCATCGCGATGTTGTCGCCCGGCATCACCATCTCGGTGCCTTCCGGCAGATGCACGACACCGGTCACGTCGGTGGTGCGGAAGTAGAACTGCGGACGGTAGTTGGTGAAGAACGGGGTGTGGCGACCGCCCTCTTCCTTGGTGAGGATGTAGGCCTCAGCCTTGAACTTGGTGTGCGGCTTGACCGAACCCGGCTTCGCCAGCACCTGACCGCGCTCGACGTCCTCGCGCTTGGTGCCGCGGAGCAGAGCACCGATGTTGTCGCCGGCCTGGCCCTGATCGAGCAGCTTGCGGAACATTTCGACGCCGGTGACGGTGGTCTTCTGGGTCGCACGCAGACCGACGATCTCGATTTCCTCGCCGACCTTGACGATGCCGCGCTCGACACGGCCGGTCACGACGGTGCCGCGGCCCGAGATCGAGAACACGTCTTCAACCGGCATCAGGAACGGCTGGTCGATCGGACGCTCCGGCTGCGGGATGTACTCGTCGACGTTGCGCATCAGCTCGAGGATGGCATCGTGGCCGAGCTTCTTGTCCGAATCTTCGAGAGCGGCGAGCGCCGAGCCCTTGATGATCGGGATCTTGTCGCCCGGGAATTCGTACTTCGAGAGCAGCTCGCGGACTTCGAGCTCGACGAGCTCGAGCAGCTCCGGATCGTCGACCATGTCGCACTTGTTGAGGAACACGACGAGCGCGGGCACGCCGACCTGGCGGGCGAGCAGGATGTGCTCGCGGGTCTGCGGCATCGGGCCGTCAGCGGCCGACACGACCAGGATCGCGCCGTCCATCTGGGCGGCGCCGGTGATCATGTTCTTCACGTAGTCGGCGTGGCCGGGGCAGTCGACGTGGGCGTAGTGGCGGTTCTTGGTCTCGTACTCGACGTGCGCGGTCGAGATCGTGATGCCGCGCGCCTTCTCTTCCGGCGCCTTGTCGATCTGGTCGTACGCGGTGAACGTCGCACCGCCGGTCTCGGCGAGGATCTTGGTGATCGCCGCGGTCAGCGACGTCTTGCCATGGTCGACGTGACCGATGGTGCCGATGTTGCAGTGCGGCTTGTTACGTTCAAACTTTGCTTTGGCCATTTGACTCTCCGTTCAATCGTCAGCTTGAGACCGACGACAATCAGGCAAACTTCTTTTGGACTTCTGCCGACACGTTGGCCGGCGCTTCTGCGTAGTGATCGAACTGCATGGTGAAGGTTGCGCGACCCTGGCTCATCGAGCGCAGGTTATTCACGTAACCGAACATGTTCATGAGCGGCACCATCGCGTTGATGACGTTGGCGTTGCCGCGCATGTCTTGACCCTGGATCTGACCGCGCCGGGAATTCAGATCGCCGATGACCGAGCCGGTGTAGTCTTCCGGGGTCACCACTTCGACCTTCATGATCGGCTCGAGCAGGACGGACTTGCCCTTCTGCAAGGCTTCGCGGAATGCCGCGCGCGATGCGATTTCGAAGGCGAGCGCCGACGAGTCGACGTCGTGGTATTTGCCGTCGACGAGCTGAACCTTGACGTCGACCACGGGGAAGCCCGCGACGACACCAGAGCTCATCACGCTGTTGAGGCCCTTTTCGACGCCGGGGATGTATTCCTTCGGAACCGCACCGCCGACGATCTTGGACTCGAACTCGTAGCCCTTGCCGGGCTCGTTCGGCTCGACCACGATCGACACTTCCGCGAACTGACCGGTACCGCCGGTCTGCTTCTTGTGAGTGTACTTGACCTCGGCCTTCTTGGTGACGCGCTCACGGAACGCAACCTGCGGCGCACCGATGTTGGCGTCGACCTTGTAGGTACGCCGGAGGATGTCGACCTTGATGTCGAGATGGAGTTCGCCCATGCCCTTGAGGATGGTCTGGCCGGACTCCTGGTCGGTCGACACGCGGAAGGACGGATCCTCCGCGGCGAGCTTGGCCAGCGCCACGCCCAGCTTTTCCTGGTCGGCCTTGGACTTCGGCTCGATCGCGATCTCGATGACCGGCTCGGGGAATTCCATCTTCTCCAGGATCACCTGCTTGTCGGGATCGCACAGCGTGTCACCGGTGCGCGCTTCCTTCAGGCCGGCCAGCGCGACGATGTCGCCGGCATAGGCTTCCTTGATGTCTTCGCGGTTGTTCGCATGCATCAGCAACATGCGCCCGATGCGCTCCTTCTTCTCGCGGGTCGAGTTCACGACGCCGGTGCCGCTCTGGAGAACGCCAGAGTAGATGCGGCAGAAGGTGATGGTGCCGACGAACGGGTCGTCCATGATCTTGAATGCGAGCAGCGCGAGCGGCTCCTTGTCGTCGGCCTTGCGCACGACCTCGTTGCCGCTGTCGTCCGTGCCCTTGATCGCAGGCACGTCGATCGGCGACGGCAGGTAGTCGACGACGGCGTCGAGCAGCGGCTGCACGCCCTTGTTCTTGAAGGCCGAGCCGCACAGCACGGGATAGAACGCACCGGTCAGCACCGCCTTGCGGATCAGCCGCTTCAGCGTCGCTTCGTCCGGCTCCTTGCCGTCGAGATAGGCGGCCATGGCGTCGTCGTCGAGCTCGACGGCGGCTTCCACCATCTTCTCGCGGTATTCCTTGGCCTGCTCGACGAGGTCTTCCGGAATGTCGACATAGTCGAACTTCGCGCCGAGCGATTCATCGTTCCAGACGATGCCCTTCATCTTCACGAGGTCGACGAGACCCTTGAAGTTGTTCTCGGCACCGATCGGAAGCTGGATCGCGATCGGCTTGGCGCCGAGACGGTCGACGATGTCGGCGAGGCACTTGAAGAAATCCGCGCCGGTCTTGTCCATCTTGTTGGCGAAGACGATGCGCGGAACCTTGTACTTGTCGCCCTGGCGCCAGACGGTCTCGGTCTGGGGCTCGACGCCCTGGTTCGAGTCCAGCACGCAGACGGCGCCGTCGAGCACGCGCAGCGAACGCTCGACTTCGATGGTGAAGTCGACGTGGCCGGGAGTGTCGATGATGTTCAGCCGCTTACCGGCCCAGAAGGCGGTGGTCGCAGCCGAGGTGATCGTGATGCCACGCTCCTGCTCCTGCTCCATCCAGTCCATCGTCGCGGCACCTTCGTGCACTTCGCCGATCTTGTGGCTCTTGCCGGTGTAATAGAGGATGCGCTCGGTCGTCGTGGTCTTGCCGGCGTCGATATGCGCCATGATACCGAAATTACGGTAGTCCTCGATGGCATGTTGGCGGGGCATGGGTCGTTCCTTGCGAGTCCGAGTGTGTCGCCGTTACCAGCGATAGTGCGAGAAGGCGCGGTTGGCTTCCGCCATCCGGTGCACGTCTTCACGCTTCTTGACGGCGTTCCCCCGGTTATTCGATGCGTCCAAGAGCTCCGCCGAGAGCCGCTCGGTCATCGTCTTCTCGTTGCGCTCGCGCGCCGCCGAGATCAGCCAGCGAATGCCCAGGGCCTGCCGGCGGGTCGAACGAACCTCGACCGGAACCTGGTAGGTCGCGCCGCCGACGCGGCGGGAGCGAACCTCGATCGTCGGCATGACGTTCTCGAGCGCCTGCTCGAACACGCCGAGCGGGTTCTGCTTGGTCTTGGTTTCGATGATGCCGAGCGCACCGTAGACGATGCCTTCGGCGACCGACTTCTTGCCGGCGTACATCACCGAGTTCATGAACTTCGTGATCACGATGTTCCCGAACTTCGGATCCGGGAGAACTTCGCGCTTTTCCGCTGAGTGGCGACGAGACATGGACGTGGTTCCCGCTTACTTCGGACGCTTGGCGCCGTACTTCGAACGACGCTGCTTACGGTTCTTGACGCCCTGGGTATCCAGAACGCCGCGGAGGATGTGGTAGCGCACGCCGGGCAAGTCCTTGACGCGGCCGCCGCGGATCATGACCACCGAGTGCTCCTGGAGGTTATGGCCCTCGCCGGGGATGTAGCCGATCACCTCGAAGCCGTTGGTCAGGCGCACCTTGGCAACCTTACGAAGCGCCGAGTTCGGCTTCTTCGGGGTCGTGGTGTAGACGCGGGTGCAAACACCACGCTTCTGAGGCGACTGCTGCAGCGCCGGCACCTTCTTGCGCGACTTCTGCACTTCCCGCGGTTGAGCGATCAGCTGGTTGATCGTCGGCATCCTGGCCTTACCCTTTGTTCTGCCGCGGCCCCTTCCGGGTCCGCTGTCTTGCCGCGGCCCGTTGCCGGAACCGCAAATTCGTTTCGAGCCACCCGCTCGATGGGCCCGCCTTCCACGGAACAATCCGCGCAAAGCGAAATTGCGCCAACCGCTCCATCAACGAGCGGAAAGCGCTTCGACGCCACAGAGGACCGCAGTAGTTGGACCGGTCAGCTTGCCGCCGCGGCCCGCGCACTGAGGTCATGCATCCGAGTTCGATCTCAAGAGAACGTGCTCAAGAGAACTAAAATCGCACTGGCATTGCCTAGCTATGATCGACAGCGTTTGAGCGGCATTCGTCGAGGTTGGTGCCCGTCTTCAACGACCCCTGAGGGATCAACGGGTGGCCCGTTCCGACGTTGGCGATGCTCACCGCCTGTCGTTAAGTGAGGCGCTTTCTATAAGTGGGAATCGATCAAGTCAAGGCGAAACGACAGTCACAAAGCGCTTCTCGCGCCTATGGAATTCGCCTGTTGGCCGCCCTCACCGCGCTTCCACGATGTGGGAACGACGTGCCCGTTCCGCTAGCCCTAGATCTATTTACATCCGGGTGAAAAGTACTTTTATGACCCGTGCTAAGGCTTTTTTTCCTGTTGATGCGTCAAACTGCCGCCTTCGGCGGAGATTGGCGCCATGCGGTACACCGACATTGCCATTATCGGCGGGGGATTGTCCGGCTCGACCGCCGCCGCAATGATCGGCCGCGCCGGCATTTCGACGGTGCTGATCGATCCGCATGAGAGCTATCCGGCGGACTTTCGAGTCGAAAAACTCAGCGGCCACGTGCAGGTCGAGCGATTCCTGAGGACCGGAATCGCAGAATCAGTGCTGCGCCGCGCGACCTTTGCCGGCGAGAACTGGATCGCCCGCTTCGGCCGCCTGCTCGACAAGGCACCGAGCCGGCAGTTCAACATCCTCTACGATTCGTTGGTCAACGCCGTCCGCGACGAAATCCCTGCCACCGTCGAGCGCATCTGCGCCAAGGCCGTGGCGGTCGAGACCAGTCCGGAGCGGCAGAAGATCACGCTCTCCAACGACGAGACGATCTCGGCCCGCCTGGCCGTGCTGGCCAACGGCCTGAACGTCGGCCTGCGCCACCAGCTAGGCATCGCCCGCAAGCTCGTCAGCGCCTGCCATTCGATCTCGATCGGGTTCGACGTGGTGCCGGCGGGACGGAATTCGTTCGCCTTCCCGGCGCTGACCTATTTCTCGGAGCGGCCGAGCGATTGCATCCCCTACATCACGCTGTTTCCGATCGGCACGCGGATGCGCGCCAATCTGTTCGTCTATCGCGGCTTCGACGATCCGTGGCTGCGCGAGCTGCGCCGTGCACCAGCTGAGACGCTGGACGCCGCCCTGCCCCGGCTCAAGCGCATCACCGGCGCCTTCGACATCCCTGGTGAGCTGAAGGTCCGCCCGGTCGATCTCTACGTGAACGACCCTCGCGGCCAGCCCGGAATCGTGCTGGTCGGAGATGCCTTCTCGACCTCCTGTCCCGTCGCCGGCACCGGCTGCGACAAGGTCTTCACCGACGTCGAGCGGCTCTGCAACGTCTACATCCCGCAGTGGCTTTCCTCCGAAGGGATGAATGCGGCCAAGATCGCCGGCTTCTACGCCGATCCGGTCAAGCGGGCCTGCGACGCGTGGTCGGCAGCGAAGGCGTTCGACTTCCGCTCAGTCTCGACCGCGACGAGCCCCTACTGGACGGCGCAGCGCTGGGCGCGCTTCATCGCCTGGTCGGCTCAAGGGCTGCTGCGGCCGCTTGGGGGCGCCTTCGATCTGGAGCCGAACGTCCTCGGTCACTCCTCCTCGTCGTCCTCATCATCCTCGAGGTCGTCTTCATCCTCGTCGTCATCGTCGCTGTCGTCACCGGCCTGAGCCACAGCGCCATGCGGCTGGTGGATCTGATCGTTCCACAGCTTGCGATAGGTGCCGTTTCTGGCGAGCAGTTCGGCATGCGACCCGCGCTCGATCGCCCTGCCCCCTGAAATCACGATGATCTCGTCCATCTCGACCACCGAGGTCAGGCGGTGGGTCGACCAGATCATAGTGCGGCCCTTGGCGACCTTGAGCAGCGTGCGGTTGATCGCAGCCTCCGTGGTCTGGTCAAGCGCCGAGGTGGCTTCGTCCAGCAGCAGCACGGACGGGTTGCGAATGATCGCGCGCGCGATCGCGATGCGCTGGCGCTGGCCGCCCGACAGAGTATCGCCGCGCTCGCCCACCGGCGTGTCGTAGCGCTGCGGCAGGCTCATGATGTAGCGATGGATCTCGGCCTTCTTGGCCGCCTCCTCCACCTCCGCATCGGTCGCGCCCTCCTTGCCGAGCCGGATGTTCTCGCGGATCGACATGTTGAACAGCATGTTCTCCTGGAACACCACCGCCATGCTCCGGCGCAGCGAATCCAGCGTCACCTTGCGGACGTCGACACCGTCGATGGTGACGCGGCCGTCGTCGGGCACGTAGAGCCGCAGGATCAGGTTGAGCAGCGTGCTCTTGCCGGAGCCTGAGGGGCCGACGATGGCGATGCTTTTGCCGACATTGAGCTTGAGGCTGAGATTGTCCAGCACCGGCGTCTGGCTGCCTTCGTACTGGAAGGTCACGCGGTCGAAGGTGATGTCGTGTGTGATGCGCGGCAGATCGGGCGCGCCGGCACGATCGGCCCCGCGCGTCGGCTCGTCGAGCAGCTCCTGGATGTGCCGGATCGCGGCGGCCGAAGAGATCGACACCGGGATGAAATGCATCACATGGGCGATGTTGTAGGAGACCTCCCAGAACGCGCTCTCGAAGGTGACGAAGGTGCCGATGGTGATCTGGCCCTTGGTCGCCAGATACGCACCGATCGCGAGCACCACGAGGTGCAGGAGCAGCACCGAGATGGTGACCGTCCGCTCCACCATGGTCGACAGGAATGCGGCTGAGGCGATCCTGTTGCGGGTCTCGTCGTTGCGGAAGGTGAAGAAGCCGAACATCCGGCGTTGCAGGCTGAACGCCTTGATGACGGCCTGTGCCGCCACGTTCTCCTGCACCATGCCGAGCAGCGCGGATTCATTGAGCTTCTGCTCGTAATTGGCCTGCACCGCCTTCGGCGTAATCATGCGCGGACCGATCAGCGTGATCGGAAACACCAGGAGCGCGACCACCGCGAGCTGCCAGTTCAGGAACACCATCAGGATGATGCCGGCGATCAACTCCAGGAACGGCAGCGCCGCGCTGTTGGCGAAGGTCTTGACCGAGCCCTCAAAGGCCGCGAGGTCGACGGAAAAACGCGACAGGATCTCGCCGCGCTTGGTGCGGCCGAAGTAGGCCGTCGGCAGGTCCTGGACGTGCTCGAACAGGTGCTTGCGGACGTCGGAGATGATGCAGGCCGCGAGCCGCGCATCCCAGCGCTCGTACCAGACCGCCACGATCGAGGTGAAGATGCCGGCGGCCGCGAGCACGCCGAGGATCTTGTACAGCGCCTGGAAATCCTCCTCGCCGAGCGCGTCGTCGATCAGGAACTTCAGGCTGAGCGGCATGATGACGTTGAACAGCGTCTCGACGACGACGCCGAACGCCACGAACGACAGCATCCGCTTGTAGTTGGTCAGATAGGGCTTGACGAAACCCACGATGGTGGCGAGCGCGCCGGCGGCCTCGCGCGCGGTAAAGACGACGAGGTCCTCGTCCTCATCGTCGTCATCGAGCTCCAGCTCGTCGTCCTCCTCGCCTTCCTCGTCCTCATCGTCTTCGAGGTCCGGCTTGGCGGTGGGGGCAAGCTTGTCGAGCTCGGCCGCCGCTTCCACGGCGAGCTTCTGTTTGTCGGGAGAGGGAGGCTTGGACGCCATGAAACCAACGAATGCTGACGGCCGGCATGACCGCAGAGAAAGCAGGAAATAGCCGAAACCGCTATTGCACTGATTCTATGCGATCAGAATGAATTCGGCAAAGCAATTGGCGAATCCGGTCCGATCCTTGCGGCTAGTGGTCGTCCTCGTCTTCGACCTTGTCGAAGAAGGAATAGCGCAGACTGTCGGCGTCGGCGTACCACTGGCCCGGCCCCTTGTTGGCGGCGAGCGTCGCCTCCCAGAGCGCATCGGTGCAGTCCTTGCGGTGCATCGACAGATCGAAGCCATTGCCGAAGAACAGTTCGGACCATTCCCACCAGGTGCCGAGCTTCTTGACCCCGCGCAGGAGGTCGTAGCGGTCGATCACGGCCGAGGCCATGTCCGAGGTGATCGAGCCGAACACGAGGCCGGTCTTGACCACGCGGTTGAGCTCGCGAATCGCGCGGACCACCTGCTTCGGGGAAACGTGGCAGAGGCTGGTCTCGAACACGAAGTCGAAGGCGCCGTCCTTGAACGGCATGTCGGTGATCGAGCCGAGCTTGTTGTATTTCTTCAGCGCCTTCGGCGTTTTGGCGTGGATGGCGCGGTTGTTCTCGATGCCGAAGGCATCGATGCCGCGCTCGCGCAGCGCGCCGACCAATTCGCCGCTGGCCGAGCCCGCGACCAACAGCTTGACGCCCTTGGCCTTGCCCCAGACGATGCTGATCAGGCTGGTGAGGTAATCGGGATCGGTGAAGTGCTGCCACGCCTCGCTATAGGGGCCGAGGCCGCGATAATTCTCGAAATAGTCGCGATCGATCTTGTCGGAAAGCGGCTTGTCGTCCTGGGCGCGCTCGCGGCGCAGGCGCATCATCTCGGTCAGGATGATGTCGGTCGCAGCATCCGAGGAATCCAGCAAGCCGTTCAGCGTCGAGTCGAACAGATAGTCGCCGACCACGACGATGCCGGGATGCTCCTTCGGCTCGGGCCGGTGATTGGTCATGACGTCGCGCACGGGCAGACCGCCGGGAATCGCGTTCACCGACGACAGCCAGCGGTGAATCTTGCCTTCCACGAGATGCGCGCGCGCATCGCCGAGGGACGCCGGCAGCGACTTCAGCGCGGCGTCGATCAGCTCCTGGTCCGAGAGATTGGCGAAGGCCAGCGCGTCGGAGCCGGGAATGAGCCAGTTCAACACGCCGTGCTTGCCGACGTCGTGGCGCGCGCCCTCGTTGTAGACGCAGCAGCCGCCGAAGGCTTCCGACATGAACCAGGCGCCGGCAATCTTGTCGCCCCAGAACGGAGAGTCGAACAGGATCGAGACGCGCAGGTAATGCGCCGGACGGTCGAAATACGAGACGTGCTTGACCATCGACTTGCGGAGCTGCTCGCCTTCCCAGCCGACGGTGGCGAGCCAGGAATGCGGCAGGCAGACCAGCACGAGATCGAAGTCTCGCGTCTCCGGCCCCTTGCCGTTCATCATCTTGAGCTGGTAGCGGCCCGTCGGCGCCTTGCCGACGGTAAGCACGCGGTGATTGAGCTGGATGTCGGCATTGACCTCCGACTGGAGGCACTCGATCAGCTGCTCGTTGCCGTTCTGAATCGAATAGAGGCCGATATAGCCGTCGACGTCCATCAGGTAGTTCTTGAGCGCATTGAGGCCGTTGGTGTTGTGGCTCTCGGTCGCGATGTCGGAGCGCGCCATCACCTTGAAGAAGCGCTTTGCGGTCTCGTCCTCGACCTCCTCGTCGAGCACCTGCTCGGCGGTCTTGTAGGCCCAGGGATTCTCGTTGTCGTGCGCGCCGACGCCCTCGTAATACTCCACCGGCGACATCACCTCGGTGCAGCGCTGGCGGAACGCCTCGATCGCGGCCGCGGTCTTGGCGCCATATTTGCGGCGCATGCCCGGCACGTCGTTCAGCAGCTCGCCGCCGAACTGCACCTGCTCGGCATCCATCGGAATGGTCTGAAGCCCGAAATGCTGAATCAGCTCGCGCAGCGGATCCGGGCCCGTCATCGAGTAGTCGTAGATCTCGGCAACGCCGGCCTCGTACATCGCGGGCGCGGAATCGAATTTGCGGGTGACGATCTTGCCGCCGAGCCGGTCGGATGCCTCGTAGATGGTGACGCGGCAGAGGTCGCCGAGCTTACGCTTCAGATACCAGGCGCTCATCAGCCCGCCGGGGCCGCCGCCTACGATTGCGAGATCAAGCATATGAGTTCCGTGGTCTCCGGCCCTGCCCCCGTCACGGGACCACCGGTCTAAACTCCCCTAGCAGAAGCGCTTTTACGCCTGAAGGAAAGATGAACAAAGGTTGATCCTGCACCGCAACAGGGAAACAAAGCAGCAAAAAGGCCGGCTTTCGCCGGCCTTTTCATTGTCCTCGGTATTCCTACGGATGAACCATCATTCCGCAGGCGGCAGCGCAGGAAGCTCCGCTTCCGGCGCGGGCGACACGACGGCCGCCTGCTTCTCGCGCTCGTCCAGGATCAGCTTGTCGCGCTTCATCGCGACTTCGCGGATCTTGGCCATGGAGGCGCCGGTGCCCGCCGGGATCAGCCGGCCGACGATGACGTTCTCCTTGAGGCCTTCGAGCGGATCGACCTTGCCGTTGACCGCCGCTTCCGTGAGGACGCGGGTGGTCTCCTGGAACGAGGCTGCCGAGAAGAAGGAGCGGGTCTGGAGGCTCGCCTTGGTGATGCCGAGCAGAACCGGCGTACCCGTGGCGATCTTCTTGCCCTCTTCCTTGGCCTTCTCGTTGAGCACGTCGAACTCGATCTTGTCGACCTGCTCGCCGGAGATCATGTCCGTATCGCCCTGGTCGGTGACTTCCACCTTCTGGAGCATCTGACGGACAATCACCTCGATGTGCTTGTCGTTGATGAGCACGCCCTGGAGCCGGTAGACCTCCTGGATCTCGTTGACCAGATAGGCCGCGAGTTCCTCGATGCCCTTGACCGCCAGGATGTCGTGCGGCGCCGGGTTGCCTTCCACGATGAAGTCGCCCTTTTCGACGACGTCGCCGTCCTGAAGGTGGATGTGCTTGCCCTTCGGGATCAGGTACTCGCGCGGCTCGTCGGTCTTGTCCATCGGCTCGATCGAGATGCGACGCTTGTTCTTGTAGTCGCGCCCGAACCGGATGGTGCCCGCGATTTCGGCGATGATCGCCGCATCCTTCGGACGCCGTGCCTCGAACAGTTCCGCCACCCGCGGCAGACCGCCGGTGATGTCACGCGTCTTGGCGCTTTCGGTCGAGACGCGGGCGAGGATGTCGCCCGGATTGACCTTGGCTCCGACGTCGACCGAGAGAATGGCGTCGACCGACAGCATGTAGCGGGCATCGCCGCCGCGGGCGAGCTTGAGCACCTTGCCGTCCTTGCCCTTGACCACGATGGCCGGACGCAGGTCCGAGCCGCCGCGGGTCGAGCGCCAGTCGATGACCACGCGCTTGGCGATACCGGTGGCCTCGTCGAGCGTTTCCGAGATCGACTGCCCCTCGACCAGATCCTCGAAGCCGATGGTACCTTCGACTTCGGTGAGCAGCGGACGGGTGTAGGGATCCCACTCGACGATGCGCTGGCCGCGCTTGACGGTGTCGCCCTCGTCGACGTGCAGGCGCGAACCGTACTGGATACGGTGCGTCGCACGCTCGGTGCCGTCGGCATCGACGATCGCCACCACCATGTTGCGGACCATCGCGACCAGGTGACCTTCGCTGTTGCGGGCGATGGCCTTGTTCCGGATCACGATCTTGCCGTCGAAGTTGGATTCGACGAACGACTGCTCGTTGAGCTGCGCCGCACCACCGATGTGGAAGGTGCGCATGGTCAGCTGGGTGCCGGGCTCGCCGATCGACTGCGCCGCGATGACGCCGACGGCTTCACCGTGGTTGACCGGCGTGCCGCGGGCGAGGTCGCGACCGTAGCACATGCCGCAGATGCCGTTGACGAGCTCGCAGGTCAGTGCCGAGCGGATCTTCACCTCCTGCACACCACCCTGCTGGATGGCGTCCAGATGGCTCTCTTCCATCAGCGTACCGCGCTTGATGATCACCTTGCCCGAGCTGTCACGCACGTCTTCGCAGGCCGTGCGGCCGAGGATGCGCGAGCCGAGCGAGGCAACCACGGTGCCGGCATCGACGATGGCGCGCATCTTGATGCCGAGCTTGGTGCCGCAGTCGTTCTGCGTGATGATGCAGTCCTGCGCCACGTCGACCAGACGACGGGTCAGGTAGCCCGAGTTCGCGGTCTTCAACGCGGTGTCCGCGAGGCCCTTACGGGCGCCGTGGGTCGAGTTGAAGTACTCGAGCACCGAGAGGCCTTCCTTGAAGTTCGAGATGATCGGCGTCTCGATGATCTCACCCGACGGCTTGGCCATCAGGCCGCGCATGCCGGCGAGCTGGCGCATCTGGGCCGGCGAACCGCGGGCACCGGAGTGAGCCATCATGTAGATCGAGTTGATGTCGGCATCCGCCCCGCTCGCCGTCTTCTTGGTCGAGGAGATCTCCTTCATCATCGCCTTGGCGATTTCTTCCGTGGCCTTCGACCAGGCGTCGACGACCTTGTTGTACTTCTCGCCATGGGTGATCAGACCGTCGTTGTACTGCTGCTCGAAATCCTTCGCCAGCGTACGGGTGGTGTCGACGATCTTCCACTTGGAGTTCGGCACGACCATGTCGTCCTTGCCGAACGAGATGCCGGCCTTGAACGCGTTGTAGAAGCCGAGCGCCATGATGCGGTCGCAGAAGATCACGGTCTCCTTCTGGCCGCAGTGACGGTAGACCTGGTCGATGACGCCCGAGATCTCGCGCTTGGTCATCAGCTTGTTGATGATCTCGTACGAAATCCGCGGGTTCTTCGGCAGCAGGTTGCCGAGCATGACGCGGCCCGCAGTCGTCTCGATCCAGCGCGTCGAGACCTTGCCGGTCTCGTCCATGCCCTGCCACCGATACTTGATCTTGGTGTGGAGGTGGATGACCTTCGCGTGCAGCGCGTGCTCGAGCTCGGCCATGTCGCCGAAGATCTTGCCCTCGCCGGGCAGGCCTTCGCGCATGATCGAGACGTAGTAGAGACCGAGCACGATGTCCTGCGACGGCACGATGATCGGCTGGCCGTTCGCCGGATGCAGGATGTTGTTGGTCGACATCATCAGCACGCGCGCTTCCAGCTGCGCTTCGAGCGACAGCGGAACGTGCACGGCCATCTGGTCGCCGTCGAAGTCGGCGTTGAACGCGGCGCAGACCAGCGGATGCAGCTGGATCGCCTTGCCCTCGATCAGCACGGGCTCGAATGCCTGGATGCCGAGACGATGCAGCGTTGGCGCGCGGTTGAGCAGCACCGGATGCTCGCGGATCACCTCGTCCAGGATGTCCCAGACCTCGGGCCGCTCCTTCTCGACCAGCTTCTTGGCCTGCTTCACGGTGGTGGACAGGCCCTTGGCGTCAAGCCGCGAATAGATGAACGGCTTGAACAGCTCGAGCGCCATCTTCTTCGGCAGGCCGCACTGATGCAGGCGCAGCTCGGGACCGACCACGATCACCGAACGGCCCGAATAGTCGACGCGCTTGCCGAGCAGGTTCTGGCGGAAGCGGCCCTGCTTGCCCTTGAGCATGTCGGCGAGCGACTTCAGCGGGCGCTTGTTGGCACCCGTGATGACGCGGCCGCGGCGGCCGTTGTCGAACAGGGCATCGACCGCTTCCTGAAGCATGCGCTTCTCGTTGCGGATGATGATGTCGGGCGCGCGCAGCTCCATCAGCCGCTTCAAGCGGTTGTTGCGGTTGATGACGCGGCGGTAGAGGTCGTTGAGGTCCGAGGTCGCGAATCGGCCGCCGTCCAGCGGCACCAGCGGACGCAGGTCCGGCGGGATCACCGGGACCACGGTCATGATCATCCATTCCGGCTTGTTGCCGGAGTGGCGGAACGCTTCGACGATCTTCAGGCGCTTGGCGAGCTTCTTGTGCTTGATGTCGGAGTCGGTCTCCTGCATCTCGACGCGCAAGGAGGCCTCGAGCTTCTCGAGGTCCATGCCCTTGAGCAGCTCGCGGATCGCTTCCGCACCGATCATGGCGGTGAAGGAATCCTGGCCGTACTCGTCCTGCGCCTTCAGATACTCGTCTTCCGACAGCAGCTGACGGTCCTTCAGCGCGGTGAGGCCCGGCTCCAGCACGACGTAGTATTCGAAGTAGAGGATCCGCTCGAGATCCTTCAGCGTCATGTCGAGCAGGAGGCCGATGCGCGAGGGCAGCGACTTCAGGAACCAGATGTGGGCGACCGGGGCTGCGAGCTCGATATGGCCCATGCGCTCGCGCCGGACGCGCGACAGCGTGACCTCGACCGAGCACTTCTCGCAGATGATGCCCTTGTACTTCATGCGCTTGTACTTGCCGCACAAGCACTCGTAGTCCTTGATCGGCCCGAAGATGCGGGCGCAGAACAGGCCGTCGCGCTCGGGCTTGAAGGTACGGTAGTTGATGGTCTCCGGCTTCTTGATCTCGCCGTAGGACCAGGACAGAATCTTCTCTGGAGACGCGATCGAGATCCGGATCTGGTCGAAGACCTGAGCCGGAGTCGTCGGATTGAAGAGATTCATAATTTCTTGGTTCATCGTCTTCTCCTCGCGCGCCGGTCGCCTCCGGCGGCAAATTCGAAAATCACTCGAGCGGGGCGCCCTGCCCTCAAGGCCTCAGGAGGGGCGCCAATGCCCGGCCGAGACGGCCGGGCATGAATGGTCGAATTACTCGGCCGCTTCCGACGTCGGCGCCGGTCCCATCTTGGAGTTGTGCAGGTCGACGTTGAGGCCGAGCGAGCGCATTTCCTTGACCAGCACGTTGAACGATTCCGGAATACCGGCCTCGAACGTGTCGTCGCCGCGCACGATCGCCTCGTACACCTTGGTGCGGCCGGCGACGTCGTCCGACTTCACCGTCAGCATCTCCTGGAGCGTGTACGCCGCGCCGTAAGCCTCGAGCGCCCACACCTCCATTTCGCCGAAGCGCTGGCCGCCGAACTGCGCCTTGCCGCCCAGCGGCTGCTGGGTGACGAGCGAGTACGGACCGATCGAACGCGCATGGATCTTGTCGTCGACGAGATGGTGCAGCTTGAGCATGTAGATGTAGCCCACCGTCACCTTGCGATCGAAGGCATCGCCGGTGCGGCCGTCATAAACGGTCGACTGACCCGAAGCGTCGAGACCGGCAAGCTTCAGCATCTCCTCGATGTCGGCTTCCTTGGCGCCGTCGAACACCGGCGTCGCGATCGGCACGCCGCGGCTCAGATTGTGGCCGAGCTCGATCAGTTCGTTGTCGTTGAGCGACTTGATCGTCTCGTCGTCGCCGTAGACCTTCTTCAAGGTTTCCTTCAGCGGCTTGATGTCCTGCTTCGACAAATAGGCATCGACGGTCTGGCCGATACGCTTGCCGAGGCCGGCGCAAGCCCAGCCGAGATGGGTCTCGAGGATCTGTCCGACGTTCATGCGCGAGGGCACGCCGAGCGGATTGAGCACGATGTCGGCATGCGTGCCGTCTTCGAGGAACGGCATGTCCTCGATCGGCACGATCTTCGACACCACGCCCTTGTTGCCGTGGCGGCCGGCCATCTTGTCGCCGGGCTGGATCTTGCGCTTCACCGCGACGAAGACCTTGACCATCTTCATCACGCCGGGCGGCAATTCGTCGCCGCGCTGAAGCTTCTCGACCTTGTCGAGGAAGCGCTGCTCGAGCCCCTTCTTCGACTCGTCGTACTGCTTCCGCATGGCCTCGATCTCGGCCATCAGCTTGTCGTTGGGCGACGCGAACAGCCACCACTGCGACTTCGGGTACTCCTCGAGCACCGCACGGGTGATCTTGGTGTCCTTCTTGAAGCCCTTCGGACCCGCAATGCCCTGCCGCCCCTCGAGGAGCTCGGCAAGACGGTTGTAGACGTTGCGGTCCAGGATCGCCTGCTCGTCGTCGCGGTCCTTGGCCAGACGCTCGATCTCTTCCCGCTCGATCGCCAGCGCACGCTCGTCCTTGTCGACGCCGTGGCGGTTGAACACGCGCACTTCCACGATCGTGCCCTGCACGCCCGGAGGAACGCGCAGCGAGGTGTCGCGAACGTCGGAGGCCTTCTCGCCGAAGATGGCGCGCAGGAGCTTTTCTTCCGGCGTCATCGGGCTTTCGCCCTTCGGCGTGATCTTGCCGACCAGGATGTCGCCGGCGCGCACTTCCGCGCCGATGTAGACGATACCGGCTTCGTCGAGGTTCTTGAGCGCTTCTTCCGAGACGTTCGGAATGTCGCGGGTGATTTCCTCAGGTCCGAGCTTGGTGTCGCGGGCCATCACCTCGAATTCCTCGATGTGGATCGAGGTGAAGACGTCTTCCTTCACGATCCGCTCGGAGAGCAGGATCGAGTCTTCGAAGTTGTAGCCGTTCCACGGCATGAACGCGACCAGCACGTTGCGGCCGAGCGCGAGCTCGCCGAGATCGGTCGACGGACCGTCGGCGATGATATCGCCCTTCTTGACGATGTCGCCGACCTTCACCAGCGGACGCTGGTTGATGCAGGTCGACTGGTTGGAGCGCTGGTACTTCATCAGCCGGTAGATATCGACGCCCGACTTGGTCGGATCGAGATCTTCGGTGGCGCGGATCACGACGCGGGTGGCGTCGATCTGGTCGATCACGCCCGAGCGGCGCGCCGCGATCGCGGCGCCCGAGTCACGGGCAACGACGCCTTCCATGCCGGTGCCGACGAACGGCGCCTCGGCGCGAACCAGCGGCACCGCCTGGCGCTGCATGTTCGAGCCCATCAGCGCGCGGTTGGCGTCGTCGTTCTCGAGGAACGGGATCAACGCCGCGGCGACCGAAACGAGCTGCTTCGGCGACACGTCCATGTAGTCGACCTTGTCCGGCGTCACCGGCAAGACTTCGCCGGCGTGACGGCAGACCACGAGGTCTTCGGTGAAGCGGCCCTTCGGGTCGAGCGGCACGTTGGCCTGCGCGACCGTGTAGCGGCCCTCCTCCATCGCCGAGAGGTACACGACCTCGTCGGTGACGCGGCCGTCCTTGACCTTGCGGTACGGCGTCTCGACGAAGCCGTACTTGTTCACGCGCGCGAAGGTCGCGAGCGAGTTGATCAGGCCGATGTTCGGACCTTCCGGCGTCTCGATCGGGCAGATGCGGCCGTAATGCGTCGGATGCACGTCGCGCACCTCGAAGCCGGCGCGCTCGCGGGTCAGACCGCCCGGTCCAAGCGCCGACAGGCGGCGCTTGTGGGTGATCTCCGACAGCGGGTTGGTCTGGTCCATGAACTGCGAGAGCTGCGAGGAGCCGAAGAACTCGCGCACCGCGGCAGCCGCGGGCTTCGCGTTGATCAGGTCCTGCGGCATGACCGTGTCGATGTCGACCGAGGACATGCGCTCCTTGATCGCGCGCTCCATGCGCAGCAGGCCGATGCGGTACTGGTTCTCCATGAGCTCGCCGACCGAACGCACGCGGCGGTTGCCGAGATGGTCGATGTCGTCGATCTCGCCCTTGCCGTCGCGAAGGTCCACCAGCGTCTTGATGACGGAGAGGATGTCTTCCTTGCGCAGCGTGCGCTGGGTGTCGGGCGCATCGAGGTCGAGGCGCATGTTCATCTTGACGCGGCCGACCGCGGAGAGGTCATAGCGCTCGGCGTCGAAGAACAGCGACTGGAACATGGCCTGCGCCGAATCCAGCGTCGGCGGCTCGCCCGGACGCATCACGCGGTAGATGTCGAACAGCGCGTCCTCGCGCGTCATGTTCTTGTCGGCCGAGAGCGTGTTGCGGATGTAGGCGCCGACATTGACGTGGTCGATGTCGAGCAGCGGCAGTTCCTTGTAGCCCTGCTCGTTGAGGGCCTTCATGTTCTTGTCGGTGATCTCCTCGCCGGCCTCGGCGTGGATCTCGCCGGTCTTGGGATTGACGAGGTCCTCGGCGAGGTAGTTGCCGACGAGCTCCTCATCCGACAGGCGCAGCGCCTTCAGCCCCTTTTCCTGCATCTGACGCGCACCGCGAACGGTGAGCTTCTTGCCGGCCTCGAGCACGACCTTGCCGGTGTCGGCGTCGATCAGGTCGTTGATGGTCGAGTAGCCGCGGAACCGGTTGGCGTCGAACGGAACGCGCCAGCCTTCCTTGGTCCGCTTGTAGAGGATCTTCTTGTAGAACGTGGACAGGATCGCCTCGCCATCAAGGCCGAGCGCGAACATCAGCGACGTCACCGGAATCTTGCGGCGACGGTCGATACGCGCATAGACGATGTCCTTGGCGTCGAACTCGATGTCGAGCCAGGAGCCGCGATACGGGATCACGCGGGCGGCGAACAGCAGCTTGCCCGAGGAATGGGTCTTGCCCTTGTCGTGGTCGAAGAACACGCCGGGCGAACGGTGCATCTGCGAGACGATGACGCGCTCGGTGCCGTTGACGATGAAGGTGCCGTTCATCGTCATGAGCGGGATGTCGCCCATGTAGACGTCCTGCTCCTTGATGTCCTTCACCGACTTGGCGCCGGTTTCCTCGTCGATATCGAACACGATGAGGCGCAGCGTCACCTTGAGGGGGGCCGCGAAGGTCATGCCGCGCTGGCGGCACTCGTCGACGTCATATTTCGGCTGCTCGAACTCGTAGCGGACGAATTCCAGCATCGAGGTGCCCGAGAAGTCGGAGATCGGGAACACCGAGCGGAACACCGCCTGCAGACCCTCGTCGAGACGGCCGCCCTGGGGTTCGTCGACCATCAGGAACTGATCATAGGACGCCTTCTGAACCTCGATGAGGTTCGGCATCTCGGCGACTTCCTTGATGTGTCCGAAGAACTTGCGAACGCGTTTGCGACCGGTGAATGTCTGCTGCGCCATCGTGGCCTCTCATTTCGTCGCCCGCTCCGGGCGCGCCGTCCAGGACGCAGCTGCCGCCGCTCCCCGGGTTGAATTTTTCGAACCCGTTTTGGGGACCGAAAATCCAGTTTCAGGCCGTCATGTCCTGAATCTGTTCTTCAGACCTTCAAAACGCAAAACGACGCGCGGGGCGCATAGGCACGCCCGCCCGTCTCAACGATTGTCTTCACGGACTGCAAAAGCCCGAAATAGCCTGCTCTCCCAACGGCTTACAGGGAAATCCGGAATCCCTGCCCACCGCGCTTTCGTGCTGTCGACCCGATATGGGGCGACAATAGTGCAGATTCGAGGAGTAAACCCTCCAATCCCCACACTTTTTCGTGTTCGGCCTGCGTCGGGACGTTCCGTCGCACGCCTTTTGCATCCGGCCCGCCCTCCGTAAGGGTGGACCAAGATCCCGGGCCTCGCTTGACGCTCGCCCGGGATCTCGTGCCAGCAAGCTTGCGCTTACTTGAGCTCGACCTTCGCGCCAGCCTTCTCGAGCTGGGCCTTGATCTTGTCGGCTTCTTCCTTGTTCACGCCTTCCTTCAGCGGCTTCGGAGCACCCTCGACGAGGTCCTTTGCTTCCTTCAGGCCGAGACCGGTGATGGCGCGGACTTCCTTGATGACCTCGATCTTCTTTTCGCCGGCGCCGGCGAGAACGACCGTGAACTCGGTCTTCTCTTCCGCCGGAGCGGCGGCAGCGCCACCACCAGCCGGGCCGGCCACGGCGACAGCCGCGGCAGCCGAAACGCCCCACTTCTCTTCGAGGAGCTTCGCGAGTTCGGCAGCTTCGAGCACGGTGAGGCTCGAGAGGTCGTCAACGATCTTCTGCAAGTCAGCCATTGTTCAGTTTCCTTACGTGTAAGTCTGGTTCGGGTTTGAGTTTTGCGAAGGGCGTCAGGCCGCTTCGCCCTTTGAGGCATGAGCCTGGATGACACGCGCGAGCTTGCCCGCGGGCGCATTGGCGAGCTGAGCGAGCTTGGTCGCCGGGGCCACAAGCAGGCCGACGATCTTGCCGCGCAGTTCATCAAGCGACGGCAGCGAGGCAAGCGCCTTCACGCCGTCGACATTCAGGACGGTCTTCCCCATCGAGCCGCCGACGATGACGAACTTTTCGTTCGCCTTGGCGAATTCGATGGCGACCTTTGGCGCCGCTACCGGATCGTTCGAAGTGGCGATCACGGTCGGCCCCTTCAGCATGGGGCCGATGGCAACGACGTCAGTGCCTTCAAGAGCAATTTTGGCGAGACGGTTCTTCGAGACCTTCACCGAGGCACCCGCCTGCTTCATCTGCTGGCGCAGCTTCTGCATCTGGGCGACGGTGAGGCCGGAATATTGAGCAACGACCGCGACGCTCGTGGTCTTGAAGACCCCATTGAGCTGTTCGACCGCTTCTTTTTTTGCCGCTCGTTCCACAGCAAGCTCTTTCCGGTTGGCGGTCATCGCGAAAGCGGGACCGCCGGGTTGCACCCATCGTCCCACCCAAACCTGAACCTCAGGGGGCAAACCCTTCGGACACGCCGGGCAAGACGACAATTCAAAGCCTGCCCTCCGGGAGCCCGTTAGAGCCCACGGCGTGTCGAGGTCCGAACCAGACCCGTTCCGCAAACCAGCCCTTAAAGCTGGGTGCGAAGTGAAATCCGGTCTTCACCCGTCTATGCAGGCCATGCGATTAAGCCGTTGAGAAATCGAAATTTCCCGCGGGCGCCTGCAGTCTTGGACAGGACAAGGTCAGCCGGCGAACCGCCTGACCTCTGCCCGCATTCCACCAACCGACGGGTTTCCCTTCCTTTTCCGGCAAATCCTCGCGGACGTCCTGAAAAGGAATGATCTCCTGTCGTGTCGGGTTTTCGGAATGCGTGCACGAACGCGCCAGCCGAGGCCGGCACGTCCGGAGGCGGTTCTTTAACCGCTCCGGGCCTGCTTGCCAAGAGCAAAATTCACACCAGTTCCAATCCGTTGCCGCAGGCGCTTGACCCGGGCTGACAAGGACCGATTCAGGCCGATTTGACCCCGTAAGGCAGCCGCTTGCCCTCGAAGAACGCGCCGAGGTTCGCCAGCACGCAGTTCTGCATGGCGACGTGCGATTCCAGGGTGTGGCCGCCGAGATGGGGCGCAAACACCACGTTGGGCAGCGCGGTCAGGCTATCGGGCGCGTGCGGCTCCTTCTCGAAGACGTCGAGGCCGGCGCCGGCGATGGTCTTGTCGGAGAGCGCCACGACCAGGGCCCTCTCGTCGATGACCGAGCCGCGGGAGATGTTGACGACATAGCCGTCCGCACCGAGGCGCCCCAGGATATCGGCGTTGACGACGTGCTGGGTTTCGGCCCCCGCCCGGACCGCGATCATCAGCACGCTGCACCAGTCGGCGAGCGCCTCCAGCGTCGGGAAATATTGATAGGGCAGATCGTATTTGGTGCGGCTGAAATAGCCGATTTCGCTCTCGAAGGCGGCGCAGCGCGCGGCGATCTTGCGGCCGATCTCGCCCATGCCGTAGACGCCGATGCGGCGGCCGGGCATGCCGGCCTGCGGGCGCATCATCGGCGAGGGCTTTGACGCGGCCCAATCGCCACTGCGGACATACTGGTCGGCAACCAGGATCCGCCGCGTCGTCGCCAGCATCAGGGTCATCGCGATGTCGGCAACCGAGGCCGCATTGGCGCCCGGGCTGTGGCCGACCGCGATGTTGCGCGCGGCGGCCGCCTTCAGGTCGACGCCGTCATAGCCGGTGCCGTAGCAGACGATGGCGCCGAGTTTCGGAAACAGGTCCATCGCCTCGGCCCCGAGCGGGGTGCCGCCCGCAGTGAGCATCGCGCGGATGCCGCCGAGCTCGTCGGCCGAAAACACCTCCCGCGCGGGCTTGCCGCCGGTGTCCAGCAGTTCGAACCGCTCGGCGAAGCGCGCCATCATCGTCTTGGGGAAGCGCGAGTAGATCAGGACCTTGTCAGCCATTGTTCTTGATTCCGGTGAACGCCGCCACAAACGAAGAGGGGCGGAATCGGTTGCCCAATTCCGCCCCTCGCCTCATGCAATTTCCAAACCTCTAGCCGAGGCAAACCTTAGCCGAGAATGGTGCCCGGCTCGACCTTCACGCCGGGGCCCATCGTCGAGGACACCGCAACGCGCTGGATGTAGGTCCCCTTGGAACCGGCCGGCTTCGCCTTCGAGACAGCGTCGGCCAGGGCCTTGATGTTCTCGACCAGCTTCTCCTCGGAGAACGAGGCCTTGCCGACGCCGGCCTGCAGGATGCCGGCCTTCTCGACGCGGAACTCGACCGAGCCGCCCTTGGCACCCTTCACGGCACCGGTGACGTCCATGGTCACGGTACCGATCTTCGGGTTCGGCATCAGGCCGCGCGGGCCCAGCACCTTACCGAGACGGCCGACCAGCGGCATCATGTCGGGGGTGGCGATACAGCGGTCGAAATCGATCGAGCCGTTCTGCACCTTCTCGACCAGGTCTTCGGCGCCGACGACGTCGGCGCCCGCAGCCTTGGCCTCGTCGGCCTTGGCGCCACGGGCGAACACGCCGACGCGGAGCGTACGGCCGGTGCCGTTCGGCAGGGTCACGACGCCACGGACCATCTGGTCGGCGTGACGAGGATCGACGCCGAGATTGATCGCGACCTCGATGGTCTCGTCGAACTTCGCTTTCGCGCGTTCCTTGACCATCTTGATGGCTTCCGCGAGCGGGTAAAGCTTTTCGCGGTCAACACCTTCGCGGGCTTTGTTCAAACGCTTTCCGATTGCCATGACCGCTTACCCCGCCACTTCCAGACCCATCGAACGGGCAGAGCCCTCGACCATCTTCATGGCCGATTCGATGGTGTCGCAATTCAGATCCTTCATCTTCTTCTCGGCGATCTCGCGCACCTGCGCCTTGGTCACCTTGCCGGCCTTGTCACGGCCCGGCGCCTTCGAGCCGGACTGGATCTTGGCGGCCTGCTTGAGGAAGTAGGACATCGGCGGCGTCTTCATCTCGAAGGTGAAGGAACGGTCCGCATAGATGGTGATGATCACCGGGATCGGGGTGTTCTTCTCTTCCTTCTGGGTCTGGGCGTTGAACGCCTTGCAGAACTCCATGATGTTGAGACCGCGCTGACCAAGCGCGGGACCGATCGGGGGCGAAGGATTCGCCGCACCGGCCGGGACCTGAAGCTTCAGGTATCCGGTCACTTTCTTTGCCATGTATCACTCCTGGTGTGCCGGCGGGGCCGGCGGTTTCAGGTTCGTGGTCTGGGTCGGATGCGGCTGGCAACCGCCCCCTCCCTCCCACGGCCTCTCTTTAGAGACGTCGCCGCCTCCACTCCCGTCATGCCCGGGCTTGACCCGGGTATCCACCAATCTTCGCAAAACCAGTTCCACGAAGGAGATGGATTGCCGGGTCAAGCCCGGCAATGACGAACGGTCAGACCTTCTCGACCTGACCGAATTCCAGCTCGACCGGCGTGGCGCGACCGAAGATCGATACCGCGACCTTCACGCGCGAGCGCGCCTCGTCGATTTCCTCGACCACACCCGAGAACGAGGCGAACGGGCCATCGGCCACGCGCACGTTCTCGCCGATCTCGAACGACACCGACGCCTTCGGCCGTTCCACACCTTCCTGCACCTGGTGCAGGATGCGCATGGCCTCGGCTTCCGAGATCGGCATCGGCTTGTTTTCCGCGCCGAGGAAGCCGGTCACCTTCGGCGTGTTCTTGATCAGATGAAACGCCTCGTCGGTCAGCTTCATCTTCACCAGCACGTAGCCCGGGAAGAACTTGCGCTCGGCGTCGATCTTGCGGCCGCGGCGCACTTCCGTGACCTTCTCGGTCGGAACCAGCACCAGCTCGAACAGTTCCTGGAGCCCGCGCTGCTTGGCCTGCTCGCGGATCGATTCGGCCACCTTCTTCTCGAAGTTCGAATAGGCGTGGACGATGTACCAGCGCTTGTCGGACAATTGAGCGGTTGCTGTAGCCATCAGTGAATGCCCAAGAGGAAGGTGATGAGGTAGCGGATGATCTGGTCGGCGGCGAAGAAAAAGATCGAGGCCACGGCGACCATGACGAACACCATAATGGTGGTGATCGTGGTCTCGCGACGGGTCGGCCAGGTGACCTTGGCGGTCTCCGAGCGGACTTCCTGCAAGAACTTGAACGGGCTGACTGCCATCGTTTGATGTCCAACGTCCGTCGACAGACGCGAATGAATTTCAGGGATCCGAACAGCCGCCGTTGGCCCAGCCCTCTGTCTCGAAGGATGAGCCGGAAACCGGGCTCGATTGTTCGGGGATTTCAAAGCCGCGCCGGAGATCCGCGTCTAACGGGCCGGCTGCAGGTGGCGGGTATCTACTGCGAACGGGGCCAAACGTCAAGGTAGCGGCTCATCCGCCCGGCGTCCCCTCGCCCCCGCAGGCCTACGGCAGAGCCCATGCGAATCAACGGTTTACCGGGCCGGGCCGCGCAGCCTTCCGACGCGCGAACCGGCCTGACCGCCCGCCTCGCGCTGACGGCGGCCCCAGACCAGCGTCAATCGGCCCGGTCGACCATGGAAATGCCCGGCAACGGCACCACGAACTTTCCGCCGTCCGCGAAATAACGGGCATGCTTGGCGCAGATCGGGTCGACGTAGCGCCAGGCGAACACGACGACGAACGCCGGCTTGCGCTCGTAAAGGGCCGCGGGCGGCAGGATCGGGATGTCGTAGCCGGGGCCGGCCATCACGTTCCCCTTCTTGGGATCGTCGTCCACCAGGAAGTCGATCTTGCTCTCCAGACCGAACTGCGGCAGCAGGGTCGTGGTGCCGACGGAGACGCCATAGCCGGCGACGAGTTGACCGCGCGCGTGGGCGGCATCGGCCATCGCGACCAACTCGTCGCGAATGGCAGCGATCCGCTTCACGTAGGGCGCATAATAGGCCGGCTGATCGACGCCGAGCCGGTCTTCCTCTGCGATGAACCGCGCGACCTCCGCCGACGGTTTCTTCGCGCCGCCGGCGCGCTGCACCGTCACGCGGATCGAGCCGCCCTTGGTCCAGATGTGCTGGACGTCGATCACTTCCATCCCGAGCCGCGCGAAGAAGCGCGTCAGCGGCTTGATGTTAAAATACGACAGATGCTCGTGATAGACGGTGTCGAGCAGGTTCTTCTCGGTGACGTCGACGCCGTATTGCGTTTCGAAGACGAACAACCCGTCCGGCGCAAGCACATCGCGAACCCCGATCACCAGCGGATCGAGATTGTCGACATTGGCGATCATGTTGTTGGCGATCACGACGCTCGCCGCACCGTGGCTTTTCAGGATGCGGTGCCCGACGGCGTCAGTGAAGAAATCGCCGATGGTTTCGATGCCCGCTTCCGTCGCGCGCCGCGCGATGTCGACGGCGGGATCAACGCCCAGCACCCGCATGCCACGCTCCTTGAAGAAGCCGAGCAGCGATCCGTCGTTGCTGCCGAGTTCGACCACCAGCGATCCCGGCGCGATTCCGAAGCGGCTGACGACGTCGCTGGCATAGCCTTCGAAATGCTGCCGCAGCCCGAGCGAGAGCGAGGTGGTGTAGACGTAGTTGCGGTACTGGACCTCCGGATTGCCGACATGGAGAATCTGGAGGTGGCCGCAGTCCCTGCACAGATGCAGCGCCATCGGCACCGCAGCCCTGAAGACGGGATCGTCGACGCTGGCGTCCGGCACCTGGAAGTTCGGCGTGCCAATGGGCATGCCGGCCATCGGGACGACAAGCTCTTGCTTGTCCGAATGACAGAGGCGGCAGGTACGACGGACGTAGAACAGGTTTTTCATCGTGGAACCGGAAAACGGAGAGATGTGCGCGGGTGGGACAATCTCACCCTGTGAAGATCAGATCGACGGCAATGGTTCAAGCGGGTCAAGGGTGGCTCGATACCTCCTCGGCCCTCGCCAGCCCGTAGTTCGGCGATTCTTCCGCAGCCTTCGCCCCCTCGCGAACGCCCCAGCCGCTGATCGAGATCGGAGCGGCCATCAACAGCACCACCGGCGGAATCAGGATGCCGGCGTCCAGCACCGAGAGCTGCGCTCCGACGCCGCGCGCCAGGGCATAGCAGGCCGCCGCCGTCACGAGATGGATGAGGAGCGCCGATCCGAGGAGCAAGCCGCAGCACGCGGACTGCACGAGAAGAAACCCGACGAGCGCGCCGAACCGAACGAAGCTTGCGATCGCGGGTGGCGCGATGAGGCGCCAGCGCGAGAGCTAACAGGAACGGGTCGACGGAAACGAGATGAGTCCGCAACCGGCTCAGATCGAGACCGCGCGCGATGTAGGCCGGCACGGCGATCGACAGCAGCAGCCTCAGCGAAAACAGAACCGTCTGTTTAAACCGCGACTGCATCCGATACCCGCCTCAGGACGCCGGGTATTCCGCGCGACCGATGACGAGGTCGATCGCGGCCATCATCCAGAACTGGTGCGTGGTCTCGACAATGTTGTAGCTGCGGCTGTCCACCCAGAAATTGACGTCGCCGAGATTACGCAGGGGATTGTCCGCATTCATGCCCGAGAGCGTAATCACACCGAGCTTCATCGTCCGCGCCTGCGCGACCGCATTGAGAATGTTCTTCGAGCGCCCCGACGAACTGATCGCGACGAGGCAGTCGCCGGCGCGGGCGTTCAGCCGCACGGCGTGCGCGATCCAGTCCTCGAAACCGTAGTCGTTGGCGAGGCACGACATCATGCTTGCATCGCTGAAGCACAGCGCAGGCACCGATGCGTTCTTTGCCAGATCGATCGCCAGATGCGAGGCGATGCCGGCCGAGCCGCCATTGCCGATGAAGACGACGCGACCGCCCTGCTCGCGCGTGCGCAACCAGGTCGCCCGGGTGGCGGAGATCCCCGCAAAAATACTGTCGTCTATCGCCGTCGCGCGATGGAGGCGTCCCACGTAATCGTCGAGGAAGGCCTTGTGATCGGGATCGACGGACTCGGCAGGCATGGGCTGGCGACTCGATTGAAGCATGCCGTCGTGATACCGACTATTACCAGGGATTGCAAAGGCATTGCAAAACTTGCGTGCGGCTGGTAGTCGGCTTTCGGGTGTCACTCAACATTGGCGAGCCTGTTTCGCTGGGCATTCGCATCACGGATGTTTCCCATGAAATGCATCGTTACTGGCGGCGCCGGTTTCATTGGAAGTCACCTCGTCGATCGACTCCTCGACGACGGTCATGAGGTGATCGCGCTCGACAATTTCGTCATCGGACGTCCCGAGAATCTGTCGTCGCATGCTGATTCGAGCCGGCTGAAGATCGTGCGGGCCGACGTCGCCGAGCTTGATTCGATCAGGCCGCACTTCGACGGCGTCGACTGGGTTTTCCATCTCGCGGCGCTGGCCGACATCGTCCCCTCGATCGAGTCCCCGACCCCGTATCATCGCGCCAACGTCGACGGCACGGTCAACGTTCTCGAAGCTGCGCGGCACGCGGGCGTCAGGCGCTTCATGTATGCGGCGTCATCGTCCTGCTACGGCATTCCCGACGTCTACCCGACGCCGGAGAACGCCGAGATCCGGCCGATGTATCCCTACGCCCTCACCAAGAATCTCGGCGAGCAGTGCGTCATGCACTGGTGCCAGGTCTACAAGCTTCCGGCCGTGGCGCTTCGCCTGTTCAACGTGTTCGGGCCGCGCCATCGCACCACGGGCACCTACGGTGCCGTGTTCGGCGTCTTCATGGCGCAGAAACTTGCCGGCAAGCCCTTCACGGTGGTGGGCGATGGCGAGCAGACCCGCGACTTCACCTTCGTCAGCGATGTCGCCGACGCCTTCGTGACCGCCGCGCGCTCCGACGTCTCGCACGAAATATTCAACGTCGGCTCCGACAACACCTACAGCGTCAACCGTCTGGTGGACCTTCTCGGCGGCGACAAGGTCCATATTCCCAAGCGTCCCGGCGAACCCGACTGCACCTACGCCGACATCACCAAGATCAAGCAGGTCCTGAAATGGGCGCCAAAGGTGAAATTCGAGGACGGCGTCGCGACGATGCTGAAGTCGATGGACCAGTATAAGGACGCGCCACTCTGGACGGTGGACAAGATTGCCGACGCCACCAAGGACTGGTTCAAATATCTTGGTGACGAGGACGACGCGGCGGCCGGTGCGCCGCGGAACGCAAGCCACTGAACAGGTTCGCCAGGTATCGTTGCTGCGAGTCGATCAATTCCGCGTCGGCCGGCTGAGGCCGGCCGGCGCTTTGGGTAGTTCACATGGCTAATACTTCGACAGACAAGCCGGCTGTCCATCCGGCACCGCACGAGAAGATCAAGACGATCGAGGAACTGGGCGCCGTCGCGCGGGCCGCGCAGGCCGAGGGCCGCACCGTTGCGCTGTGCCACGGCGTGTTCGATCTGGTGCATCTCGGCCACGTCCGGCACATCCTGGCGGCGCGCAACGAGGCCGACGTGGTCATCGTGACCGTCACCGCCGACCGTTTTGTCAACAAGGGCCCGGGACGGCCGATCTTCCCGGAGAGCATGCGCGCCGAGATGCTGGCCGCGCTCGGCACGGTCGACTGGGTCGGCATCAATCAGACCTCGAGCGCCGAGCCGGTCCTCGATACCGTGCGCCCCGACATCTACGTGAAGGGTTCTGACTACGAAAACCCCGAGGATGACGTCACCGGCAAGATCGCCATCGAGCGAGAGGCCGTCGAACGTCATGGCGGCCGCATCGTCTTCACGCGCGACGTGACCTTCAGCTCGTCGTCGCTGATGAACCGCTACTTCGACATCTACGATCCCCCTCTGCGCGACTACCTCCAGAAGGTGCGCGAAAGCGGTGGCGCCGAACGCCTGCTGAAGCTGATCGACAAGATCCAGGACATGCACGTCGTGCTGGTCGGCGACACCATCATCGACGAATACCAGTACGTCACGGCGCTCGGAAAGGCTTCAAAGGAAAACATCGTCGCCACCCTGTTCAAGAATGGCGAGCAATTTGCCGGCGGCGTCATTGCCGCTGCCAATCACGTGGCGAGCTTCTGCAAGTCGGTGGAGATCGTCACGACGCTGGGTGGCAAGGACTACCCGGAAGAGTTCATCCGTGCGCATGTCCGCCCGAATGTCACGCTCACGCCGATCCGCATTCAGGGCCGCCCGACGACCCGCAAATTGCGGTACGTCGAGCTGGGTTATCTGCACAAGCTCTTCGAAGTCTACACCATGGACGACACGCCGCTCGACGAGGCCGAGCGCAAGGAGATCGACCGCATCACCGCCGAGCGCGTTCGCCGCGGGGATGTGGTGATCGTCACCGATTTCGGTCACGGGATGATCGCTCCAAGCACAATCGATGCCCTGATCGGCAACTCCAAGTTCCTGGCGATCAACGCCCAGAGCAACAGCGGAAACCACGGCTACAATCTGATCACGAAGTATCCGCGGGCGGACTACATCTGCATCGACGCGCCGGAAGCGCGGCTGGCCGCCACCGACAAGTTCAGCGACATCGCGTCGGTGATCGAGACCACCCTGCACAGAAAGATCGACTGCGACAACATGATCATCACGCACGGCTCCTTCGGCTGCTACCCCTTCTCGTCGAAGACCGGCGTCGCACGCGTGCCCGCTTTCACCAAGACCGTCGTCGACACCGTCGGCGCAGGCGATGCCTTCCTGACGATCACGGCGCCGCTGGTTGCCGCCGGCGGCAATATCGAGGACGTCGCCTTCATCGGCAACGCGGCAGGCGCGATCAAGGTCGGCATCGTCGGTCACCGCAACTCGGTTGAAAAGGCCCCCCTGGTCAAGTTTGTGACCGCGTTGCTGAAATAGCGCACAGGAAGAATCCTGGAGAACGACAGTGATTGATCAGAAATGGAACGTGATGGTCACCGGTGGCGCCGGCTATGTCGGCAGCGTGCTGGTTCCCCAGTTGCTGGCAGCGGGCCACAAGGTCACCGTGCTCGACCTGTTCATGTATGGCGAATCCGTCTTCGACGCGGTTCGCAACAATCCGAACCTTCGCCTGATCAAGGGCGACATCCGCGATGAGGCCGCGATCAACGAGGCCCTGCGCGGCAACAACGCGGTGATCCACCTCGCCTGCATCTCCAACGACCCCTCGTTCGAGCTGGATCCTGCGCTCGGCAAGTCCATCAACTACGACTGCTTCCGGCCGATGGTGCGCGCCGCGAAGAGGGCCGGCATCAGGCGCTTCATCTACGCCTCCTCCTCGAGCGTCTACGGCATCAAGGACGAGGCCGAGGTGACCGAGGAGCTGTCCTGCGAGCCGCTCACGGACTACTCGAAGTTCAAGGCTATGTGCGAGACCGACCTTGCCGACGAGGCCGCGTCCGGGTTCGTCGCCTGCACCGTTCGTCCCGCGACCGTCTGCGGCTACGCACCGCGGCAGCGACTCGACGTCGTCGTCAACATCCTGACCAATCTTGCGGTCAACACCGGCCGCATCCGCGTGTTCGGCGGAACGCAGCGCCGGCCCAACCTGCACATCGAGGACATGTCCGCGGCCTACCTGTTCCTGCTTCAGCAGGACGACGCGAAGATCGACGGAAAGACCTACAATATCGGCTACGAAAACCACTCGCTGATGAAGATCGCCGACATCGTCAAGTCGGTGGTCGGCAGCAATGTCGACGTGGTCATCGAGCCGACCGACGATCTGCGCTCGTACCATGTCTCTTCGGAGAAGATTCGCCGCGAGCTCGGATTTGCGCCGACGCACACCATCGAGCAGGCCGTGTCCGGCCTTGTGGATGCCTTCAAGGCCGGCCGCCTGCCGAACTCGCTCAACGACCCCAGGTATTTCAACATCAAGATGATGCAGAACATCAGCCTGAAGTGAGCGGCGTGCGGATCGGCATCGATTTCGACAACACGATCATCTGCTACGACAAGGTCTTTGCCGCCGTCGCGCGTCAGCGTGGGCTGGTGCCGGAGGGCTGGGAGGGACTGAAGACCGACGTACGGGATCATCTGCGATCCCGCGCGGGCGGCGAGCTTGCCTGGCAAGGGCTGCAAGGCTTCGTCTACGGCAAGGGTATTGGCGGCGCCGATATCTATCCGGGGGTGCGGGAATTCCTCGCGGCGTGTAGGCAAGCCGGCGCGAAGGTCTACATCGTCAGCCACAAGACCCGGTTCGGCCACCAGGACCCCGACTGCACCGACCTGCGTGACGCCGCACGCAGCTGGCTGCGGGAGGCTGGCCTGATCGACGCTGCGGACGCGGCGCTGGCCGTCGGTGACGTCTATTTCGAGGACACGCTGGCCGGCAAGGTCGAGAGACTTGCGAACCTGAAGCTCGACGTCTTCATCGACGATCTCGTCGAGGTCTTCGAGCAACCGCATTTTCCGAAGGCCACGCGATCGATCCTGTTCACGCGTTCGCAGCCTCCCCACCCCGAACACTGCAAGCCGATCGCGACATGGGCCGGCATCCGCCACGAGGTGTTTGCGGAATGAGCGAGCCCGACATCAGCGCGCCGGATGCAATGGCGATCGGCAGCCGCCTGGCCGGGGCGCGGGTCGCGGCCGCTCAACCGGCGCGGGCCGGCGGCAACAACAGGGTGTTTCGGCTGGAGATGGCGGAGGGACCGCCCCTCGCCCTGAAGCATTATCCGTCCGACGGGCGCGATCGCCTGGGTCAGGAATATGACGCACTCTCGTTTCTGTCGCGCCACGGCATCACGTCGACGCCGCGGCCGATCGCGAAGGACGCGGATGCGTTCTGCGCGCTGTATCAATGGTTCGACGGCGAGGCGGCGGTCCTGCGCCCCCAGGGCAACGATGCCGACCAGTTGGCCGAGTTCCTGATCGCGCTGCAAAAGCTGCGAGACGCCGAGGGCGCCCGGACTCTGCGGAACGCCTCGGCCAGTATCTTTTCGCCCGAGGAAGCCATTGCGCAATACGAGCAGCGGCTGGACGGACTGAGGCGCGCCTCGGATGATCATCCGGACCTGCGCGCCTTCATGGACGACAGCCTGATTCCCAGCACGGCCATCGCGATCCGGCAGCTCCGCCGGCGCTATGCGGAACTCGGCTGGGATCCCGCAGCGGACATTGCGCCCGCGCATCGCGCATTGAGTCCCTCCGATTTCGGACTGCACAACGCGCTACGCGCCGCGGACGGCCGGCTGCGCTTCATCGACTTCGAATATTTCGGCTGGGACGATCCGGTCAAGCTGGTGTCCGACACCGCGATTCACCCCGGCAGCGATCTGCCCGAAGCCGAAGCAAATCGGTTGATCGAACGCCTCACACAAGCTTTCGCGGCTAGGGATGATGCGTTTGCGATCCGCCTTGACGTACTCTATCCTGTGTTTGGGGCGATTTGGTGCCTGATTGTCCTGAATGCCTATTTGCCGGAAAGCCGCTCCCGACGCGCCTTGGCTGCGCAAGGTGGCGACCTGACGGTCCGCCTCGCCGGTCAGCTCGACAAAGCCCGCCGGCTCCATCAAACGATTTGCCAACGTGATCCAGATCTCACCCCACGCTGAAACCGCCCTCACCTGCACGCTCGACGAGCGCAGCCTTTACTTGCGCCGCCTGGTGCTCGGATCCGTCCGCTCGGCGGGACGCGGACATGTCGGTCCGGCGCTGTCGCTGATCGAAATGGTCCGCGTGCTCTACGACGACGTGCTGCGGATCGACCCGAACAACCCGCGCGATCCGGACCGCGACCGCGCGATCCTCAGCAAGGGACACGGTTGCCTGGCGCTCTATGCGCTGTTGGCCGACCGCGGCTTCTTCCCCCTGTCGGAGCTGGAGGGCTTTTGCGGCCCGGACAGTATTCTGGGCGGACATCCCGAATACGGAATGGTGCCGGGGGTCGAAGCCTCGACCGGCGCGCTTGGACATGGCCTGTCGATCGGTGTCGGCCTTGCGCTCGCCGCGCGCATGCGCGAGCGCACCTACCGCACCTTCGTCCTGCTCGGCGACGGCGAGATCAACGAGGGATCGGTGTGGGAAGCCGCCATGGGCGCGGCCAAGCACGGGCTCGACAACCTGGTCGCGCTGATCGACTACAACAAGCTCCAGAGCTACGGGCCCACCGACTACGTCCTGCCGCTGGAGCCCCTCGCGGACAAGTGGCGCAGCTTCGGCTTTGCCGTGCAGGAGCTCAACGGCCACGACGTCGGCGCCCTGCGCACCGTCCTGAAGCAGGTCCCCCCCGTTGCGGGCAAACCCACCGCGATCATCTGCCATACCGTCAAGGGCAAGGGTCTGCCGGCCGCAGAATCCAACGCCGATTGGCATCACAAGAACAAGCTGACCGACAGCGAGCTCGACGCGATTCGCGTAGCTGTCGGCGATTTTTGATCGGCACCCCATGCGCAACACCGCCATGAACATGGTCCACAAGCTCGCCGCGCGCGACGAGCGTGTGCTTTACATCGGCTCCGATCCCGGCGCGGGCACCTTGCGCGCGATGAGCAAGGAGTTTCCGAAGCGCCATCTGATCGAAGGCATCTCGGAAGCGCACATCATCGGCATGTCGGCCGGCCTGGCGATGGAGGGCTTCGTGCCCTACGTCAACACCATCGCGACATTCCTCACCCGCCGCTGCTACGAGCAGGTGGCCGTCGACCTCTGCCTGCACAACCTGCCGGTGCGGCTGATCGCCAACGGCGGCGGGCTCGTCTATGCGCCGCTCGGCCCCACCCATCAGGCGATCGAGGACATCGCCATCATGCGGGCCCTGCCCAACATGACGGTGGTGTGCCCGTGCGATGCCGACGAAGCGGCGCGGCTGATGGAGCAGACCCTCGACTGGACCGGACCGATCTACATCCGCCTGGGAAAAGGCGGCGACGCCATCGTCTCGAAGGCCGAGCACGGCTTTGGGATCGGCAAGGCCATCCTGATGCGCCCGCCGGGTGACGTCCTCCTGGTGACCACCGGGATCATGCTTCAGCGAGCGCTGGCCGCAGCCGACCTGCTGGCCGCACAAGGCGTCCGCGCCGGCATCCTGCACATGCATACCGTCAAGCCGCTCGACACCGAGGCGCTGCTGCAAGCGATCCGCGGCACCAAGCTCGTGGCGACTCTCGAGGAGCATGTCCCCTCCGGCGGCCTCGGCAGCGCGGTCGCGGAGACGCTGATCGACAAGCTCGGATCAGGCCTGCCGGCGATGCTGCGGCTGTCGCTGCCGGACCGCTTCATGCACAATTACGGCTCGCAGGACTCGCTGCTCAAGAAGCACGGGCTTTCCGCCGGCGCCATTGCCACCTCGATCGAGCGCGCACTTGCCGCCTCGCACACCTCCTCCCCTCAACTCCATTCCACCTGACGGGCCACATGTACGACGTTCGATATTCCTATCTGCTCGAGCAATTCTCCGATCCAGCCCCCATCCTGGCCGAGATCGGCCGGCTGGTGGCGACCGGGGACTTCACCCTTGGCAAGCCCGTCGCCGAATTCGAGCGGCGTTTTGCGGAGCTGATCGGTGTGCGCCACGCCATCGGCGTCGGATCGGGCACCGACGCGCTCAAGCTGCCGCTCAAGGCGCTCGGCATTGGCCATGGCGATGAAGTCATCACCGCCGCCAATACGTTCATCGCGACCGTCGGCGCCATCGCGGAGACCGGGGCAAGGCCCGTGCTGGTCGACTGCGACGATTCGTTCTGCATGAACGTCGACTATGTCGAAGCCGCGATCACAGCGAAGACCAAGGCGATCATGCCGGTTCAGCTGACCGGCGAGGTCACCGACATGGGCAAGCTGATGGCGATCGCCCAGCGCCACAACATCCCCGTCGTTGAGGACGCCTGCCAGGGCATCCTGTCGGAGTTCGCGGGAAAGCGCTCCGGCACCCACGGCATCGCGGCCGGCTTTTCCCTGCACCCACTCAAGAACCTGAACGTCTGGGGCGATGCCGGCGTCGTCGTCACCAATGACGACGGGATGAACGAGCGGCTCCGGCTCATCCGCAACCACGGCATGAAGAACCGCGACGAGATCGCGATCCTCGGCTGCAATTCGCGGCTCGATTCCCTCCAGGCGGTGGTCGGCAACTGGCTGATCGGCCAGACCAGCGAGATCACGCGGCGCCGGATCGAGAACGCGGCCTATTACGACGCGGGACTCGCCGGCCTGCCCGGCCTGCGCATCCCGCCGCGCCGGCCCAACGTGAAGCACGTCTATCACCTCTACATGGTGTTCGCCGAGCGTCGCGACGAGCTCTATCAGTACTGCCTGGACAACGGCATCGAAGCCAAGATCCACTATCCGATCCCGCTGTATCAGCAGGAAGGTCTCAAGCATCTCGGTTACGCCCCGGGAACGTTCCCGGTCACCGACCGCCACGCCAAGGAAGTCATCAGCTTCCCGGTGGACCAGCACCTGACGCGCGCGCAGCAGGACCGCGTCATCGAGACCGTTCGGAAGTTCTGCCATGGACGCTGACACCGGCCGCCGGCGCATCGGTTACGTCAATCTTCCGGCGCAATTCGAGGAAGAGCGCGCCGAGATCATGCAGGCGGTCGAGGGCGTCTTCCAGCGTGGCGATTTCATCGGCGGGGCGGCGGTCGGAAAGCTCGAAGAGGAACTGTCCGCCTATCTCGACTCGCCGCATGTCGTGACGCTGAATTCCGGCACCGATGCGCTGATCCTCGCGATGAGGGCGCTCAACATCGGTCCCGGCGACGAGGTCATCACCCCGCCGAATTCGTTCGTGGCATCGACCGCCGCGATCATCGCAGTCGGCGCCTCGCCGGTCTTTGCGGACGTGCTGCCGGACCAGAACATCGATCCGGCCGCGGTCGAGGCCGCCGTCACGCCGCGGACCAAGGCGATCATGCCGGTGCACCTGACCGGGCGCATGGCCGACATGAACCCGCTGATGGCGATCGCCGCCAAGCACGCTCTCGCCGTGATCGAGGACAGCGCCCAGGCCGTCGGCTCGACCTATGACGGGCGGATGAGCGGCACCATCGGAACGTTCGGCTGCTTCTCCGCGCATCCCCTGAAGAATCTCAATGCCGCGGGCGATGCCGGCTTCCTCGTCACCGCCGACGCCGAGCTTGCCGCACGAATTCGCCGCCTGCGCAATCACGGCCTGATCAACCGCAGCGACGTCCAGGAATGGGGCATCGTATCGCGGCTCGACACGCTTCAGGCGGAAGTGCTGCGAATCCGCCTGCGCCATTTGCCGTCGGTGATCGAGCGCCGACGGCGCAACGCCGCGCAATACCGCGCCGAGCTTGCAGGCCTGCCCCTGTTCATTCCGCCCTGCCGCAACATCGAGTTCAATACGTTCCACACCTTCGTGGTGCAGACCGACCGCCGCAACGACTTCCAGAAATATCTTGCCGACAAGGGCATCGAGACCGCGATCCACTATCCGGTGCCGATCCACCTTCAGCCGGCGGCAACGCATCTTGGTCTGGGGCGCGGCGCGTTTCCGGTCACCGAGCGGCAGGCGGATCAGATCCTTACCCTTCCCATCAACCAGTTCCTCTCGGCCGCCGATATCAGCTATATTTGCGCGACCGCCCGGGAGTATTTTTCATGACGGACACGGCTTTCCTCGAGGCCGACGAGCAGGCGCTGGCGCAGCGCTTCATCGACGACGGCTTTGTCACCACGCCGGCCGACGACCGCGCCGGGCTCGACCGGATCCAGCGGCGCGCCGCCGAGCTCGCAGCCGATTATCTGAAGCTGCCGCACAGCAACGATCCCTACGGCCTGCTCGACACCATCCACACGCGCGTGAGCGTGGACGATCTCAACGGCCTGCGGCTCCACGTGTTCAACGGCCTCAACGCCGAGCCCTGGTTCCGGCCGACCTATTTCCGTCTGGCGCGCTCGACGATCGAGACCATCGTCGGCAACGAGCTCTGCATGCAGCGGCGCGTCAATCTCAGCATCCAGATGCCCGGCGACGACTCCTCGCTGCTCGCCACCCACTCCGACGTCTGGTCGGGCGACTCGCCGTTCGAGGTCGTGGTGTGGGTGCCGCTGGTCGATGTCCACCGCACCAAATCGATGTATCTGCTGCCGCCGTCCCTGAACGGCGACATGCAGGACCGGATGGCGAGCCTGCGTAGCGCCGAAGAGCTGTACAAGACGATCAAGCCGCACGCGACCTTCATCGAGATTCCCTACGGCCACGTGATGCTGTTCAACCAGACCCTGATGCACGGCAATCGCATCAACGAGGAACCCGGCACGCGCTGGAGCATGAACTGCCGCTTCAAGAGCATCATGTCCCCCTACGCGGACAAGCGCTTCGGCGAATTCTTCGAACCGATCCTGCTGCGCCCGGCAACACGGGTCGGCATGCAATACAAGCTGCCGGGAGGCTTCCATGGCTGAGCGCGTCGGCCATCGCGGCTACATCGGCGCGCGGCCGCTGAACGGCAGCCGTACCCCGCAGCACGTCCAGAACATCGTGATCCGCGACTATGCCCGGCGGAAGAACCTGCAATATCTGCTCAGCGCCGCCGAGCACACCATGCCCGGCAGCTACATGGTGCTCGAGGACATCCTGGACGAGCTGCCGCGGCTGCGCGGCCTGATCCTTTACAGCATCTTCATGCTGCCGCCCGACGAGGCACGACGGCGGGAGATCTACGACCGCGTGCTGCGCGAGGGCTGCGACCTTCACGCAGCCGTCGAGGAGATCACGCTTTCGTCGCGGGACGGCATTCAGGCCGTCGAGGACATCCTGCTCGTCAATAAATTCGCGACCATCCTGTGACGATGTCGCGGACCGGTCGACGATCATGACCGAGATCAACCTGCTTCAGCCCATGCACGCATCGACCAAGCGGGACTACGTTCAGCGCGTGGTCGAGCATGACAAGGCCGAATCCGCCACCGTGGCGCGGCAATGGGGCCGCGACTACTGGGACGGCGACCGCCGTTACGGCTATGGCGGCTATCGCTACGACGGACGGTGGCGCCCGCTCGCCCAGACCCTGATCGACCGCTACGGCATCGAGCCGGGCGTGAGCGTGCTCGATGTCGGTTGCGGCAAGGGCTATCTGCTCTACGAGTTCACCCAGCTCGTCCCCGACCTCACGATCGCGGGCATCGACGTCTCCGAGTATGGCATCGCCAACGCCAAGGAGGAGGTGCGGCCGCACCTCAAGGTCGGCAGCGCCGTCGAGCTGCCCTACCCCGATCACAGCTTCGATCTCGTGGTGTCGCTCGGCGTGCTGCACAACCTTCCGCTCGAGGACGTCTTCCGCGCGGTGTCGGAGATCGAGCGTGTCGGACGCGGCGCTTCGAAATATCTGATGGTGGAATCGTTCCGCAACGAGCGCGAGAAGGCAAACCTCCTCTACTGGCAGCTCACCTGCCTGAGCTTCCACGGTCCGGAAACGTGGGCCTGGATCTACGACAAATGCGGGTATCGGGGCGATCATGGGTTCATCTTCTTCGAATGAGACGGCCAGCCTGGGCCGGCCGACCTCGCTGCGTGCGCAGAATCCGGAAGTGTACTATTCGGACGACGCCATCGTCACGGCGGACGATGCCACGATCGCGGAGCTGAAGCGCATCGCCGCTGGCAACCCGCGCCTGCGCAGCCGGCTGTGCACGCATCCCGATCCCTCGTCCGGCCTGCACGAGATGCTGATCGTGCATCATCGCGAGGCCTATGTGCGGCCCCACAAGCATTTTGGCAAACCTGAATCGTTTCACGTGATCGAGGGTACGGCGCAGGTCGTGATCTTCGAAGATGACGGCCGCATTCGCGACGTGCTCGAGATGGCACCATACGGCCAGGGCAAGCGCTGCTACTACCGGATGCCCGAACAGGTCTTCCACTCGATCCTGATCACCTCGGAATGGCTGGTGTTTCACGAGACCACCGCCGGTCCCTTCGACCCCTCCCGTACGGTATTTCCCGACTGGGCGCCGGATGGCAGCGAAGCCGCCGCAGTCCAGGACTATGTCACAAAGACTGGCGCGCTCGCCGCGGAGCATCTGATGGGACGTTAGATTTCGACTGGTACCGCTACTCGACTATTCCGCCTTGAACGCTCGAGGACGACCTACCCGATGAAGCTGCCTACGTTGTGCGCGACTTCAGAAAGATCGCATTGGGGACCGCCGACACGGCAGAAGCCACCTTCGATCCCTTGGTATAAAGCGCATCCAGAAGCGGAACTGCGATTTTTGACTGAACGGATTCTCCGACTTGGCCGTACCCGCCTCCCGTCGATGGATAGCGGCACGTCTTGCATGACCTATCGACGACTGCTACCTGCATTGGTTGAGGACGCATCGGCCGGAGGACTGCGCCCTGCACCCCTGATTGGATGTGTCCGGGACCATCTCATTGCGGCCGCGCCGGTTTCATTGAAAATCGCCTCGTCAGACCTGCCCAAATGCGAGAATAACCAGTGACCGACCATTGCCGCCTTTGCCATTCGACCAACCTGCGACCGGTCATCGACCTCGGACAGATGCCGATTGCGCATCGACTTCGGCACAGCCGGAACGAGCAGGAGGAACGGTATCCGTTCGAGGTGCTCGCCTGCGGCGATTGCGGTCTGCCGCAGATCGTCAAGCCGATCGATCCCGACATCCTGTATCGCCAGTTCAACTACAATTTCAGCAGCTGGAAGCCTGAGCCGCACCAGGTCGACGAGCTCGATACCATCGCGAAATTCTCGAGCCATCAATCCGTGTTCGAGATCGGCTGCAACGACGGCCTGTTCATGGACAAGCTGCGCGAGCGCGGCGCGAAGGTTTTGGTCGGCGTCGAGCCCAACCCGGTGTCGGGCAAGATCGCCCGCGAGCGCGGCATCAAGGTCTATGCCGACATGATCAGCCCGGCGCTGTGTCACGACGCGGTCGCCCAGGCCGGCCAGTTCGACCTCGTCGTCTCGCGCCAGGTGCTGGAGCACATCGTCGACTTCGAGAACTTTTTCGACTGCGTCAAGATCGCGCTGCGCGACGACGGCCTGCTGTTCATCGACGTGCCGGATTTCGCGCCCGGCTCGACGGTCGGCGACCTCTCCGTCCTCTGGGAGGAACACGTCAGCTATTTCACCGAACCGACCCTGGTCGCGCTGCTGGCGCGCCACGGCTTCGAGGCGGTGTCCGTGAAGAAATACAATTTCAGCGGCGGCAGCCTCGCGATCGCGGCCCGCCGTGCGACGCGCGACGTGACGCCGCCGCCCGCCCCCGCCGGCGTCGGCGAGAAATTCGGCCAGCGCGCGAGGGAGTATGGCGCGCGTCTCCGCCCGATCCTCGCCAAGGCTCGCGCCAACGGTGCCGAGATCGCCATCTACGGTGCGGGCTGCCGCGCCTGCACCTTCACCAACGCGCACGAACTGGCTGATCTCGTCGACCTCTCGGTCGACGACCAGAAGGAGCGCCAGGGGCTATTCCTGCCCGGCACCGGGATCCCGATCCGTTCGCCGGAGGAACTCGCCGGCAAGTCGAATGCGCTCGTCTGCCTTCTTGCCGTGAACGAGGAGAACGAAGCCAAGGTCAGCAGCCGGCTGCGCGAAAACGTGAAGCGCCCGCTGCACATCGTTTCGATCTTCGCGCCCTCCGATATCTGGAGCGAGCTCGACCGCCTCGAGGGGGTCGCAGGGTCTCGGCATGGCTGAGGACAAACTCTTCAACTACTACGAACGTCAGGACGTCCTGCCGACGTTCGGGAATTTCAAGTCGGCCGCCGAACTCGCGGCCTATGCGAGCCAGCGGCGCGAACTCTTTTCGGACAAGCTGGTGCTGCCTCCGCGGCTGTTCCGCGATGCCGAGGTCCTCGAATTCGGTCCTGATTCCGGTGAGAACGCGCTGGTGTTTGCCGGCTGGGGCGCGAACATGACGCTCGCCGAACCGAACCGGCATGCGCACCCGAAGATCCAGGCCTACTTCGCGCATTTCGGCCAGACGGAACGTCTTCGCGAACTCGCATTGTCCGACGTCGAGGGGTTTCGCAGCGACCGCCGTTTCGACATCATCGACGCCGAAGGGTTCATCTACACGGTGCAGCCGAGCGAAAAATGGCTCGGCATCTTCCACCGGCTGCTCAATCCGGACGGTTACGCCGTCGTTTCCTATTACGAACGTTATGGCGGCTTCTTCGAGCTCGCACTCAAGGCGATCCATGCCGCCGGCAAGGCCCTGACGGGCCGCCCCGCGCCGGAGACGGCGAAGCTGCTGTTCGAGCCGAAGTGGAACAGCATTTCGCACACCCGCAGCTTCGAATCCTGGCTGATGGACGTGCTCGAGAATCCGTTCGTCCGGCACCGCTACTTCCTCGATGCGGAGGCCCTCTGTACCGCGGCCCACGAGCGGGGATTCGACATCCATTCGGCATGGCCCGCCTATCGCGACAGCCTGGACGTCTACTGGCACAAGAAGGTCCTGTCGGCGGACGAGAAGCTGCGTCGCGCCACACGCCATCTTGACCGCAGCCGCCTGAGTTTCCTCGGGGGACGGAAGCTTTATCTGGTCGGCCAGGCCGGCGCGGTGAGCGCGATCTCGGCTTCGATCGAAGCGCTGGTGCTCGATGTGGACCGAATGATCGACGAGCCCTTCGGCGACAGCCTGCCCCGCGTGATCGCGAGCCTCGCCTCGTTACGCGAGGCGATCCTGACGACGGATATTCTCGCCGACGATGCTTCCGACATCGAAGCCATCACGGCAACGCTCGACAGCTTCCATCGCATCTTCAGCGCGATCGGGCGACGGGAAGCGTCCGCGGTCGCCGCCCTCACCCAGTCGGATCCGGCGTTCATCGGCACCTGGGGGCAGCCGGCGCATTTCCTCGTCGTCCGGAAGCGCTTCGAGGGATCGTAGCCAGTGAGGCCAGGCATTGCCATCATCGGAACGGGCATGGTGGGCCAGATGTGCCACCTCGCCAATTTCGCCGCCAATCCCGCCTGCCGCGTCGTTGCGATCGCCGATCTCCGGCCTGACCTGGCGACCGCCGCGGCGAAGAAATTCGGCATCCCGCGGGTCTACGGCACGCACCGGGAGCTGCTCGCAGACAGCGAGGTATCCGCCGTCGTCGTCGTGACCAAGCGTCGCGCCACCGGCCCGATCGTGCTGGATGCGTTGAACAGCGGCCGGCACGTGCTGTCGGAGAAGCCGATGGCCTACACGACGGTTCAGGCTGCGTCGCTGGTCGAAGCCGCGCGGCGACAGCGCCTCGTCTACAGCATCGGCTACATGAAGCGTCACGACGCCGGCGTGGCGCGCGCGCTGGCCGAACTGAGGCGTCTGCGCACAGACGGCTCGCTCGGACGCGTTGTCGGAGCAAGAGGCTGGTGCTTCGGCGGCGACACCGGCCGATCGCACGACAATTTTGTCATGACCGGCGAAACCCGGCCGGACGGGCTCGAGCTCTGGCAGGATGGTCCCGACTGGATGCCGGGCACGATGCGGCCCGGCTACGACAATTTTCTGAACGTGTTCAGCCATATCATCAATCTCGCGCGCTACGTGCTCGGATCGTCGCCGACAATCGCCGAAAGCACCCTCGAGAACACGGGAGCTGCGCGCATAACCCTCGACTTCGACGGCGTCGCGTGCACGCTGGATCTCGTGAATGGATCCGAAGGTGCCTGGCGCGAAGGATTGACGATCGATTTTGAGCGGGGCGCATTGAGCATCGAATTGCCCCCGCCCTTTGCCGAGCAGGAGGCAGAGGTCATCCTCGACCAGGGCGGACAACGCACGCGGCTGATGCGCGAAGGGAGCTGGGCGTTTCGGCGTCAGGCCGACGCCTTCGTCGCCGATATCGTCGAACAAGGGACGCCCCTGGCCTCCGGCGAAGATTCTGTGGCCGACATCGCTCTCGCTGAGGCGATCTGGAAGCGGCGCGTCAGCGGCTAGGCATCGCATCCGCCTTCGAACGATCGAGCGGCGTTATTCCCGCGATCGGCCCCGGCTTGATGGTGACCTCTGCCAATTTCCTGGAGGACGGTCCGCCTCTCAGTGCGCAAGGCAAATCCGGCAAAGGACTGATTGCCCCAGGCAAGGCGAAGCATGCCGGTGACCTGCACACCTATTTCGAGCTCGTCGGGACCATCGTCTCGCTGCTCCGCCGCGTTCCGATTCGGGATGTCGATCTCGATCAGGTTCCTGCCAACGCCGGACCGCCCCCCGCACACTAGTCCCCACCCAGCCGGGATCCCAATCGCGGTCGACGACGGCGAGCGCCTGCCGGGGAGATCTTGTCCCATCCCGCCGATATCTAGTCTAAGTGGTTGATTTCGCTGGCAGGAGTGGCAGGGCTCGAACCTGCGACCCCCGGTTTTGGAGACCGGTGCTCTACCAATTGAGCTACACTCCTACGGACCCTGCGTCGCCTTAGGATCACGGCCGCTTTCAAGCACAGGGGACGGCCGGATTGCAAGGGAGAAGCGCGCTCGCTTCGCTTGTTTGTGCCGCGCCTTCTGGGCCACAGTTCGCTCCCGATAATAATGTGCCCCCGGGAGTGACCATGACCGCGACAGCCGCCCTTAGCCCCGCAACCGCGCCGAAAACACCGCCCTTGCCTGAGGCCAAGCCCGAGACGCTGGGCCTGTCGCGGCCGCGCCTCCAGGCGATGTCGGACGCCTTCAGGCGCGAGATCGACAAGGGCACCATCCCCGGAATCACCGTGCTCGTGGCCCGCCGCGGCCAGGTCGGCTGGTTCGAGGCGCTGGGCCGCCAGAGCCCGGCCACATCAGCGCCGATGGCCCTTGATTCGATCTTCCGCATCTTCTCGATGACCAAGCCGATCGTCTCGGTCGCCGTCATGGCGCTGGTCGAGGACGGCCACCTCCTGCTCGGCGATCCCGTTGCCAAGTTCATCCCGGCGTTTGCCGACCAGAAGGTCGGCGTGGTCAGCGGCGGCAGGCTGGACCTGGTTCCACCAAGGCGCCCGATGACGGTGCAGGACCTGCTCCGCCACACCTCCGGCCTGACCTACGAGCACCAGGGCGACGGCCCCGTGCACAAGATCTACCAGGACTCGCGGGTGCGCAGCCGCAAGATCACCAATGCCGAGCACGCGGCGCTGGTGGCGAGCTTCCCGCTGGTCTGCCACCCCGGCGACGAGTTCAACTACAGCCGCTCCACCGACATCCTCGGCCGCATCATCGAGGTCGTCAGCGGCAAGACGCTCGGCGCGTTCTTGACCGAGCGCGTCCTGGCCCCGCTCCAGATGGCCGAGACCGGCTTTGCGACCAGCGAGACCAATGCCAACAGGCTCGCCGAGCCGTTCGCGGCCGATCCCTGGACCGGCGACAAGGTCGCGCTGTTCAACATGCTGGAACAGCCGGTGATGGAATCCGGCGGCGGCGGCCTCGTCTCCACCACGATGGACTACGCCCGCTTCGCGCTGATGCTGCGCAATGGCGGCATGCTCGACGGCAACAGGATCATCGGCCGCAAGACGCTGGAGCTGATGGCCTCCGACCACCTCGGGCCCGAGGTGAAGACCAACGGCACCCTGCTCTCGCCCGGTCACGGCTTCGGCCTCGGCTTCGCCGTGCGCCGCGAGGCCGGCATCGCGCCCTTCCCCGGCAGCGTCGGCCAGTATTTCTGGAGCGGCATCGCGGGGACGTTCTTCTGGATCGACCCGAAGGAGGATCTGTTCGCGGTGTTCATGAGCCAGGGCCCGGGCCAGCGCGACTACACGCGCACGCTGGTGCGGGATCTGGTGTACGCAGCGGTGGATTGAGGGGCGGCGCTTTACACGCAACGCTGCGTCTCCACACTCACTGTCATGCCCCGCGAAGGCGGGGCATCCAGTACGCCGCGGCCTTCGTTGGAGAACTCGCTCTCATCACATCCGCTGCGGCGTACTGGATCGCCCGCCTTCGCGGGCGATGACACCGATGTTGGGGCGACGCAATCGCCCCTTCCCGCGCGCGCGTCAACTGATCGTCGCGCCGCCGTCGATCACCATGGTCTGGCCGGTCATGAAGTCGCCAGCCTTCGAGCCCAGGAACACGGCCGCGCCGGCGATCTCGTCGGGGATGCCGATGCGGAGCAGCGGCGAACGCGAGGTCGAGGCCTTCAGGTTCTCCGGATTGTCCCACAGCGCCTTGGCGAAATCGGTCTTGATCAGGCCGGGTGCGATGCAGTTCACGCGGATGTTGTGCTTGCCGTATTCGCAGGCGAGGTTGCGTGCGAGCTGCATGTCGGCGGCCTTGGAGATCGCGTAGGCGCCGAGGATGGTCGAGCCTTTGAGGCCGCCGATCGAGGAGACGATGATGATCGAGCCGTCCTTGCGCTCGATCATCTGCGGCACCACCATCGAGATCAACCAGTTGTTGGCGACGATGTTGTTGTCGAGGATCTTTCTGAACTGATCGTCGGAGATGCCGGCGAGCGGACCGTAGTACGGGTTCGATGCGGCATTGCACACCAGCACGTCGATCTTGCCGAAGGCGTGGTTGCTCTCGTCGATCAGGTTTTGCAGATTTTCCTTCGAGGAGATGTTGGCGGCGATCGCGACAGCGGTGCCCTTGCCGAACTTGTCGTTGATGCCCTTGGCCACCTGGTCGCAGACGTCGGCCTTGCGCGAGGAGATCACCACCTTGGCGCCGTGCTCGGCCATGCGCTCGGCGATCGCGAGCCCAATGCCGCGCGTCGAGCCGGTGATGACGGCGACTTTCCCCTTCATGTCGAACAAGGTCATGTTTCTCTCCCAGATTGATCTTCGTATTCAATATCGTTACGCGGCGATGCGAAGCATCGAACTTTGGTGTGCAGTTGCGCACCTGAGAATCTCGAGATCCCGGGTCTGGTCCTTCGGACCATCCCGGGATGACAGCTCACTCAGGCGAGCTTCTTGACTTCAGGTCCCGCAAGCTGGTGCATCGCCGCGTGCGCATCATCCGCGATCCACGGCTGCTGATTGACCATCGGCAGCCGCCAGACCGTGCGCTCGGGACTCGCAAAATAGTCGAGCCGCGTCACGGAGCAATTGTCGATGTCGAACGACAGCCCCCGCTCCGGCTGGCCATCGAGCGCGAGCCCCAGCGCGGCCTTGATGGTGCCGCCGTGCGCGACCGCGACGATGTCCTGCCCCGCCGCCTCGGTGTTGATCCGCTCGATGGTGCAGCGCGTGCGGTTGTAGAGGTCCATGAAGCTTTCGCCGCCGGGCGCAGGCTCGTTGATGTCGGCGAACCAGCTCGTGCCGACGGGACGGCTGGCGATGAACTGGGCGCGGTTCATGCCCTGCCAGCGGCCGAGATTCTGCTCGGCAAGGTCCGCTTCCCACTTCATTGACGCAGGCCTTGGAAAGCCGGCCGCCCAGATCGCTTCGGCCGTTTGATGCGTCCGCATCAGATTGCTCGAATACCAGACCGCCTCGCGTGGCAGCACCTTGGCAACAGCATTGAACACATAGGTGTCGCTGGTGTCGCAGGCAATATCGCTCTGCCCGTAGATGTTGCCGCCGTCATTGCGCACGGGCGCGTGACGGACCCACCACCACCGTGTCGTGACCACATTCGGCTTGTCTGCGCCTGCCATCGAAACCCTTCCATCCCGTGTAATGTCGCTGTACGTCAGGTGTGAACGTGTCTCAAGACACTTTACCGTTTGAAATCTTGTTTGAAATTCCGTCGCGCGGCAAGCGTCGTGCGCGAGCCAAAGGGAGAAACGCATGGGCCGCCTGCAAGACAAATCCGTCATCATCACAGGCGCCGGCAGCGGCATCGGCCGCGCCGCTGCGCTGCTGTTCACCAGGGAAGGCGCCAGGCTGATCGCGGTCGATCGCACCGAGGCGGTGAAGGAGACCGTCGAGGAGGTGAAGAAGGCCGGCGGCATCGCGGAAGCGATGGTCGCGGATGCGGGGTCCGAGAAGGATGTGATCGCGGTCATCGACAAGGCGGTGAAGACGCACGGCCGGCTCGACGTGATCTGGGCCAATGCCGGCGTCTCCGGCGGGCTCGTCCCGCTCGGCGAGCAAACCGTGGAGCACTGGCAGGAGGTGCTGCGCGTCAATCTGATCGGACCGTTCCTCGCGGTGAAGCACTCGATGCCGCACATGGTGAAGCAGCAGTCCGGCGCGATCGTGCTGACCGCATCCGTCGCGGGCCTCAAGGCCGGCGCGAGCGGCCATCCCTATGCGGCGAGCAAGGCCGGCGTGATTTCCCTGGTGCAGACCACCGCCTATTCGCTCACCGGCACCGGCGTGCGCATCAATGCGGTCTGCCCGGGCCTGATCGAAACCGGCATGACGAAACCGATCTTCGACCGCGCCAAGGAGCGCGGCACCCAAGACAAGATCGGCCAGCTCAATCCGCTGAAGCGTCCCGGCCAGCCGCACGAGCTCGCGGCGATGGGACTGTTCCTGGCGAGCGACGAAGCCTCGTATGTCAACGGCCAGGCGTTCCCGGTGGACGGCGGCCTGACGGCGTCGATGCCGTATACGGGCAAGCCGGTTTAGCATTATCGTTCTTGTTCGTTCCGTCATCCTGAGGTGCGAGGCGTGCGATGCGAATGCATCGCATGCTGAGCCTCGAAGGATGAGCGGCCGAGTAGGTGCAGCCGGGCCGTCGCCCTTCGAGGCTTGCTCTGCGACGCTGTCGCGCCGCAGCGCGCGCACCTCAGGGTGACGGTGATGCATAGGGCTTGCGGCAACGTCCGTATTCGCTTTCGTGCAGACACACCTTCGCATCCTCGCGGCTTCTTCTGCCCGAGCTTTGCTTCGTCGCCTCACCCTCCAAAGAAAGAGGGCGCAGGGAAGGCCGGGAGCCGGTTGGCTCCCATTGGCCGCCATGCCAAACGCGGATTGCGCTACGATGCACGGCGGGAAACAGGGCAACCGGAGACATCCCGGCCTTCCCTGCGCGATGGTTGGAACGGCTTATGTCGTGCTCTCCCCGGGGAGCGATGCACTATTGCCCCCGTCGCCCTGCGGATGGCTGATGTGCGCGGTCCGGTCGGGCCGCACACATCACCGCAAGACTTGGCGCACAGACCCCGGGCGCCAGGACGACACGATTTGGCCGTACGCCGATCACACCGGTCGTGCGCGCGATGCCTTCGCTCACGGTTGCCCGCCCTGCGATGCCTTTCGCGCCGATGTGACCCACGTCCACCGCCGCCCGGCCCGCGTTCGTGACGATCGCGATACGCCCCTCTTCCTTGGGCCGGAGTGCGGCGACAGATACGCCAATTCCGAATTTCGGTAAAGTGGAATATTTTCGACGGTGCGCGTTGACCGGCATCTTGCGTGTCTTGCCCGTCGGGCAACGCAAGATCTCGTAGCCCGGATGAGCGAAGCGATATCCGGGTTTTTCTCGCCACCGGTCCCGGGTATCGCTTCGCTCACCCGGGCTACGGATTCTACCGGTCGGCGCCGGCGGCCCGCCTCACTCCGGCGGAATGGTCCCGGCCTGATGTTGCCGGGCGGTGACAGATTCCGTTCGATCGAACCGCTAATGTCATTGGGTCGGTTTGTTTGAGGAATAACGATGCACGTTTTTGCAGGCATGAACCAGAACCTGCTCGGCGCGCGTGTCGGAGTCAGGCTCGGATGGTGAGGCTGGATTTGGCCATGCGCGTGCGGAAATATCTCGCCCTCGCTTTGGGCGTGGTGGTCACCATGTCGCTGGCGGTCATGAGCTCGACCATGGCCGAGGACGACAAGGCCGCCGCCAAGCAGCAACAGCCGCAGCTTCCCATCAGCGCCGAGCAGGCGCTGTACCTGATCCGCTCGACGCTGCTGACGCTGAACGACGCCAACCGCACCGGCAACTATTCGGTGCTGCGCGACCTCGCCGCGCCGGACTTCCAGGCCAGGAACAGCGCCGCCGATCTCGCGCTTGGCTTCACCGACCTGCGGCGACGGAATTTTGACCTGTTCTCGGTGGCGCTTGCCGCACCGCAGCTCTCGACGCCGCCTTATCTCGATCCCAACAAGATGCTGCGTCTGACAGGATTCTTTCCGACCCGCCCGCTCCAGATCAATTTCGACCTCACCTTCCAGAACGTCGCCAACCAGTGGCGGCCCTACGGCATTTCGGTCGCAACGCCACAAGCAGCGCCGGAAACCGCCGCGGCGCCGGCGCCCGCCCCGGCCAAGAAGAACGCGGCCCAGAAGAACTGAGCGCATTCGGACGGCCGACCTGGCTCGCCCGCCCGCCCAGCGGGTTTGCACGTCGTGCCGTTCCGTTGGTATGGTTCGTGCAGGCCGGCAGAGCCGACCACGACCCCTCCCATCACATGATCCCGAGAATGCTGGACACAAGACCCGACCGGATTCGCAAGCTCCTCGCCGACCTCGTCGGCTTCGACACCGTCAGCGACCGCACCAACCTGCCCCTGATCGCCCATATCGAAAGCTATCTCGCCGCGCTCGGCGTTGGCTTTGAGCGCATCGTCGACGAGACCGGGCAGAAGGCCTCGCTGTGGGTCACCATCGGGCCGGAGGACCGCCCGGGCCTCGTGCTGTCGGGCCACACCGACGTCGTGCCGGTCGTGGGCCAGGACTGGAGCCACGATCCGTTCAAGCTGGTCGAGCGCGACGGCAGGCTCTACGGCCGCGGCACCACCGACATGAAGGGTTTTGTCGCAGTGTGTCTCGCCATGGTGCCGGAGATGCTGGAGGCCAGGCTCAGGACGCCGATTCATCTGGCGATCTCCTATGACGAGGAGATCGGCTGCGTCGGCGTGCGGCCGATGCTCGGCGAGGTCGCCAGGAAGAAGATCAGGCCGCTCGGCGCCTTCATCGGCGAGCCGACGCAGATGCAGGTCATCATCGGCCACAAGGGCAAGCACGGCGTGCGCGCCACCTTCCGCGGTCTCGCCCGCCACTCCTCGATCGCGCCCGACGGCGTCAACGCAATCGAATATGCCGCCGAGCTGATCGTCGAGATCCGCCGCCGCGCCGTGCTGCTCGCTGGCAAGAGATCGACGGACAGCCTCTACGACGTTCCGCACTCGACGCTGCTCACCAGCATCGTCCATGGCGGCGCCGCACTGAACATCGTGCCCGATACCTGCACGGTGGATTTCGAATGCCGCGGCATCGGCATCACCGAGTCGCGCGAGGTGACGGATGCGATCGTCGCCTGGGCCAAGGCCGAGATCGAGCCGGCGATGAAGGCGCGGCATCCGGAGTGCGGCATCGATTTCGAGGAGATCCTCGACTATCCCGCGCTCGACACCGCTGCCGATGCGTCAATCGTCACGCTGGCCAAGAGCCTCGCCGGCCGCAACGACCACGCCAAGGTCGCCTTCGGCACCGAGGCGAGCCTGTTCGCCAGCATGGCCGATATCCCCTCGGTGGTGATCGGCCCCGGCGCGATCGCGCAGGCGCACACGCCGGACGAGTTCGTCGAGATGTCGGAGCTGTTGAAATGCGCGGGGTTCGTCGAGAAGCTGATCGCGCATTGCGCGAAGGGGTAAGGCTTCTCTTCGTCATTGCGAGCGAAGCGAAGCAATCCAGAATCGTTCTGCCGGGGCAGTCTGGATTGCTTCGTCGCACCAGCGCAAAATTGCCTTGCAATTTTGTCGCGGGCTCCTCGCAATGACGGAAGTGTGTGGGAGCAGTGCGTAGCCCGCATGAGCGACTTGTCCGCCGTAGCTCGAAGAGCGAAGGCGGAAGCGACATGCGGGACCACTGTCCCGGGTATCGCTGCGCTCACCCGGGCTACGGGAGCTACGAGAGCGCGTCGCGCCTCAGCGCTCCTGCAATGCCAGGCGCACGCCGACGGCACAATAGATGGTCCCGACCACCTTGCCCTGCCACCTCACGACGGCCGGATGGCGGCGCAGGAAATTGCCGAGCCGACCGGCCCCTACAGCGAACACGACGGTGCTCAACAGGCCGAGCAGCACAAAGACGATGCCGAGGACCGCAAGCTGCAGCGCGGTGCCGCCGTGTTCCGGCCGGACGAACTGCGGCAGGAACGCCAGAAAGAACAGCGCCGTCTTGGGATTGAGCACCTCGGTCAGCACGGCCTCGCGGAATGCGCGACCTGCGCTGATCGTGGGCGCTCCGCCGTTCAGCTCGATCGGTGCCTTCTCAAGCATGGCGCGAATGCCAAGATAGATCAGGAACGCGGCCCCCGCATATTTGACAATGCCGAACAGGAGCGCCGAAGTGGCGATGATCGCCGAGAGGCCGACGATCGCCATGCTGGTGTGGATCACGTCACCCGCAGCAATCCCCGCGCCCGTCGCGATACCCACCTTCGTTCCGGAGCTTGCGGCGCGCGCCATGGTGAGCAGCGTGGCCGGACCGGGAATGAAGACAAAGCCGAGCACGATGAGGATGTAGGTGATGAGGGTGGTGTGGTCGATCATGGGCGTGGTCCCGATGCCGGGTCAGTGTAACAGGCTGAGCGAGGGCGAATAGTCCACCGGCACGAGCAGGCGATCCTCGATCTGGCCGACCATGAGCCCATGCTCGGCGTGAGTGACCCGCTTGATCTCGGCCCATTCGGCGTCCGCCATGAGCGCCGCCCACGCCGACGTCTTGGCGGCCTCGTCGGGCCACTCCAGGAGATAGGCGAATTCGGTACGGTCACCGTGCCGCGTCTCCCACATCGCCACGATCCGAAAGCCATATCTGGCTCGCATGATGCGTGCTGCGTGATCGCGAAACCGGACGTGGAACGCGGCCTTGTTCTTCTCGAAGATCTCGTAGATGCGCAGTTGCTGGATCATGATCAGTCTCCGTGCCCCGCGGAGATAGGATCGGAGCGCGAGATGTCAAAGGTCGCGATGTCGTAGCCCGCATGAGCGCAAGCGATATGCGGGACGGCTGTCCCGGGTATCGCTTCCGCCTTCGCTCTTCGAGCTACGGCGGACAAGTCGCTCACCCGGGCTACGAAGCTGCGCCCTACGGAAGCTGTCATGCCCCGCGCAGGCGGGGCATCCAGTACGCCGCGGCTTCTCCGTGTCCCTGTGCTGCCTCTGGAATACTGGATTGCCCGCCTTCGCGGGCAACGACGCGGAGTGTGTCGGAGCAGCGAGGACCTCAAAAAGAAAGGCGCGGCCGTCAGCCGCGCCTTGTCGTTCCTACACCGCCCCCGCCTTCTGCGCGTATTCCCACGACGCCTGCGACAGCGGCACGGTGCGCTTGGCGGATTCGAGCGCCTTGGCGTTGGCGGCGGTGCCGTCGCGGATGCGCCCCGCAATGCCTTGCGTGATGCCGGCGAGGCGGAACAGGTTGTAGGAGAAGTACCAGTTGAGATCAGGCACGCTCATCCCGGTCGCGTTGCAATAGATCTGCGCGGCCTCCTCCAGGCTTGGAATGTTGAGCGCCTTGAGGTCGACGCCCTGCAGGCCCGGCATGATCCACTGCATGAGCAGATAGGTGAAGTCGGCCATGGGATCGCCGAGCGTCGACAGCTCCCAGTCCAGCACGGCCTGCACGCGCGGTTCCGTCGCGTGGAAAATCATGTTGTCGAGGCGGTAGTCGCCGTGCACGATCGAGACGCGCGCCTGTTCCGGCACGGTCTTGGGCAGCCATTCGGCGACCTTCTCGAACTCCGGAATGTGCTGGGTTTCGGAGGCGCGATATTGCTTGGTCCAGCGGTCGATCTGGCGCGCGAAATAATTTCCGGGCTTGCCGAAATCGCCAAGGCCGATCGCGACGGGGTCGAACATGTGGAGCTTTGCCAGCGTCTCGATCTTGCTGGTGAAGATCTTGCGACGCGCATCGCCATCCTGGCTCGGCAGCGTCGGATCCCAGAACACCCGGCCCTCCTCCATCGACATGATGTAGAAGGCCGCGCCGATGACGCCGTCGTCCTGGCACAGCGCATAGGCGCGCGCGACCGGAAAGCCCTGTTTTCCCAGCGCCGCGATGACACGATATTCACGATCGACCGCATGCGCCGACGGCAGCAATTTGCCGAACGGCTTGCGGCGCATCACGTAGGAACGCTTCGGCGTGTTCAGCCGATAGGTCGGGTTGGACTGGCCGCCCTTGAACTGGAGGACGACCAGCGGTCCCTCATAGCCTTCGACGTTGTCGCGCATCCACGCCTCGAGGCGCAGCTCGTCGAAACGATGCCGCTCCTCGACCGGCTTGGTGCCCGAGAACTCCTCGTCTTTCCTGACGCCGTCGGCCACGATGACGCTCCCTCTTCAGTCCTGACCATTTCAGGTCGAGCATGATCCTAATCGGTAACCGCTGACGCACTTGCGTCAAGCGGTCACCCAATCATGCCCTGTCGTTTCTTCAAATCGGGAGCGCCAACCGGCACTCCCTCTTAATGACCGGGAGAGTTTGCATACTTCCGAACTTCAAGTCTGGCAATGGCGCGGTTGTGCACCTCGTCCGGACCATCGGCGAGCCTGAGCGTGCGGATGTGGGCGTAGTCCTTGGCAAGGCCGGCCTCGTCGGAGACGCCGGCGCCGCCAAAGGCCTGGATCGCCTGATCGATGATCTTCAGCGCCATGTTGGGGCCTGCGACCTTGATCATGGCGATCTCGAGCTGCGCCGCCTTGTTGCCGACCTTGTCCATCATGTCGGCGGCCTTGAGGCAAAGGAGACGATTCATCTCGATGTCGGTACGCGCCTCGCCGATGCGCTGCTCCCACACCGAATGCTCGATGATCTTCTTGCCGAACGCGGAGCGCGAAGAGAGCCGCTTCACCATCTTCTCCAGCGCCTCCTCGGCCTTGCCGATGGTGCGCATGCAGTGGTGGATACGGCCGGGACCGAGGCGGCCCTGCGCGATCTCGAAGCCGCGGCCCTCGCCGAGCAGGATGTTCTCCTTCGGCACCCGCACGTTGTCGAGCAGCACCTGGGCATGGCCGTGCGGCGCGTCGTCGAAGCCGAAGACGGGGAGCATCTTCTCGACCTTGATGCCGGGCGTGTCGAGCGGAACCAGGATCTGCGACTGCTGCTGGTGCTTGGCCGCCTTCGGATCGGTCTTGCCCATCAGGATCGCGATCTTGCAGCGGGGATCGCCGACGCCGGACGACCACCATTTGCGACCGTTGATGACGTAGTGATCGCCGTCCTTCTCGATGCGGGTCTCGATGTTGGTGGCGTCGGACGAGGCCACTGCCGGTTCCGTCATCAGGAAGGCCGAGCGGATCTCGCCGTCCATCAGCGGCCGCAGCCATTTGCGCTTCTGCTCCCTGGTGGCGTAGCGGATGAACACTTCCATGTTGCCGGTGTCGGGCGCGGAACAGTTGAACACCTCGGAGGCCCAGGTGATGCGGCCCATCTCTTCCGACAGCAGCGCGTATTCGAGATTGGTCAATCCCGCGCCGCGGAATTCATCATCCTCATGCTCGGACGGCGGCATGAACATGTTCCAGAGGCCTTCGGCCTTCGCCTTCTTCTTGAGGTCCTCCAGGATCGGGATCACCTTCCAGCGCTCGCCGCTGCGATCCTGCTCGTCATAGACCGGCACCGCCGGACGCACGTGCTTGGCCATGAAGGACCGCACGCGGTCGAGCCATTCCTTCTGCTTGGGGGACAGATCGAAATCCATGGGACGCTCCTCGTTTCTCTCTTCGAACCTGTTTTGCGCCGGACTGTCCTCCCGCCGCGCGCGGCCCGCAAGCGTGAATGCGCGCGCCTTGCGAAGCCTCAGGCCTGATCGCAGTTGCGAACGAGTCCCGATTGCGGATTGACTTTTCCCGGCCTTCAAACGATAGTTTCATACAACTGTTTGAATTGCAACTCCCTCGGCACTTCGCGCCCTCCTCGTCATTCCGGGGCGACGCGAAGCGTCGAACCCGGAATCCAGAAGTTGCGGCGCGAGATTCCGGGTTCGCGACGATGTCGCGCCCCGGAATGACGGGATAAAGAGCCATGGCCAGCGATCATACGAGGTCTGCCATTCTCGCCGCCGCCGAACGGCTTTACGCCGATCGCGGCTTCGGCGACGTGACGCTGCGCGACATCGTCGCGGAGGCCAATGTCAACCTCGCGGCGGTGAACTATCATTTCGGCTCGAAGGACGAATTGATCGCGGAGCTGTTCGTCTCCCGCTCGATCGCCACCAACCGCGAACGCCTGCGCGAATTGAAGGCGGCGGAAGAAGAGGGCGGCGGCCGCGCGCCAATCGAGGTGATCCTGCGCGCCCTCGTCGGCCCGACCTTGCGCGGCTGCCTCGGCCCCGAAAACCAGCGCTCGACCGCGGCGCGCTTCATGATCCGCGCCTCGATCGAATCCGTGCCGCCGATCCGCCGCATCAAGAACCGCGAGATCGACCATTTGCGCAAATTCGCCGGCGCGATGCGCAGGTCCCTGCCCGACCGCAGCGACGTCGATATCTACTGGGGCCTCAACTTCGCGCTCGCCATGGCGCACCACACCATCCGCGAGAGCGAGCGACTGACGAAACTGTCGGAAGGCAAGTGCGACCTCGACGACGTCGAGGACGTCGTTGCACGCGTCGTCAGCGTGGCGACGATGGCGCTGACGGCGGGCAAGGCCGAGGCCAAGGCGCCGGCGCGTGCGCTGGCGAGGGACGCGCGCTGACGAATGACCTCGATCGAATCGAGCGCACGCCTCGTCCTTCGAGACGACCGCTTCGCGGTCTCCTCAGGATGAGGCTAAGCGGCATCGGTGCCCGTTGATCCTGCTGCCGCACACTCCGTCCTCATCCTGAGGAGCCCGCCTAAGCGGGCGTCTCGAAGGATGACCACGGCCACTCACCTCACATCATCGCGATGCAGTCGATCTCGACGTCGAAGGGGGCGAACCATTCCGGCGTGCAGACGAAGATCCGCGCCGGCGGATCGATCGGGAAATAGCGCGCATAGACCGCGTTGAACGCGGCGAAATGCTTCGTCGAGGTGCAGTAGACATTGCACTTCATGACGTTGTCGAGGGAGGCGCCGGCCGTCTGAAGGCACAGCTTCATCTGCTCCATGATGATCTCGCTCTGCCGCTCGATCGGCGCGGAGGCGATCTCGCCCGTTTCAGGATCGAACGGCGGCAGACCGGCAACGAAGATCATGTTGCCGGCGCGCGTCACCGGCGAGGTCGGCGCCTTCCAGCGGTCGAGAAAGGACGAGATCGGTTCGACGCGGAGCGCTTCGCGTTTCATGGGCGGCCACCTTCGGTTCGAGCGAGGTTGGCGCCTTGCTACATTATATTGCAGCCGGCATGTTTCGCTTCTGATCGAAGTGTGGTCGTCGCGGGGGTCAGGCCCGCTGCGGCATCTCCTCGGCCTCTTCCTTGGCGAGCAGCAGCAGCATCTCGATACCCATCTCGCCTTCCTGCGGCGAGCGGATGAACTTGATTTCGTCGGCGCTTTGCCGCAGCGCGGCAATGATGGCGACGGCCTGATTGGCGGTTGCCGCCTCGGTCGCCAGAATTGCCTTCTGGTTCTTGGCCTGGAACCCGATCGTATAGGACATGCGCTTCCCTCCCGGAACTCGTAGGGAGATCGAATCAGAGTCGAGCGCGAAGCGGAAGCCTGTGTGAGTACGGACCGGGTTTATCTGGGGATTGCGCGCAAGCCTCAGGCAAGGCCGAGCATCGCGCGCGCCATCGCCGCAGAGTAGCTGCGCCCCCTCTCCCCACCCGCGGGGAGAGGCGAAGAAGGAAAGCGCTAGATAATACCCTGCTGCTTCAGCATCTCGATCTTGCCGGCATCATAGCCGAGCTTGCCGCCGAGCACCTCCTTTGTGTGCTCGCCGAGCAGCGGCGGGGCGCGGTAATTCTTGATCGGGGTCTCCGAGAAGGTCAGCGCGTTGCGGATCAGCGACAGCTCCGGCTCGAACTTGTGCTCGGTCTTCACCCGCATGCCGCGCGACTGGACGTGCGGATCGTTGAACACCTGCTCGAAATTGTTGATCGGACCCGACGGAACGCCGGCCTCCTCCAGCTTGTCCAGCCAGTAGGCCACCGGCTTCTTCAGGAACAGGCCGGCGAAGATCGCCATGATCTCCTTGCCGTGCATGACGCGGTCGTTGTTCCTGACGAAGCGCTTGTCGTTGGCGAGCTCGGGCTCGCCGAGCACCGCGCAGGTACGCTGGAACTGGCCGTCATTGCCGACCACCAGCATCAGCTCGCCGTCGGTGCAGCGGAACACGCCGGCCGGCATGCCGCCATTGCCCCAGGTGCCGCGGCGCGGCGGTGTCTTGCCGTTGACGAGGTAGATCTGGAGCCAGTGGCTGAGAGAGGCAATCACGGTATCGAGCAGGCAGACGTCGAGATGCTGTCCGACGCCCCCATTGGCGTCGCGATGGTAGAGCGCCGAAAGAATGCCGATCGAGGTGTTCATGCCGGTCATGTAGTCGACGATCGAGGGACCGACCTTCATCGGGCCCTCGCCCGGCTCGCCGTCCATATGGCCGGTGACGCTCATCAGGCCGCCCATCGCCTGCAGGATGGCGTCATAGCCGGCGCGCGGCGCGTAAGGTCCGGTCTGGCCGAAGCCGGTCACCGAGCAATAGATGATGCCGGGATTGATCGCCTTGATGGTCTCGTAGTCGAGGCCGTAGCGCTTGAGATCGCCGACCTTGTAGTTCTCCATGAAGACGTCGACGTCCTTGGCGAGCTCGCGGATGATCGCCTGCCCCTCGGGCTTGGCAATGTTGACCGTGACCGACTTCTTGTTGCGGTTGGCGCAGAGATAGAACGAGTTGTTGTTGTTCGCCTTGCCGTCAGGGTCGGTCAGATAAGGCGGCCCGAAGGCGCGCGCGTCGTCGCCGGTGCCCGGCCGCTCGATCTTGATGACCTCCGCGCCGAGATCGCCCAGCATCTGGGCCGACAAGGGCCCGGCGAGCACGCGGGTGAGGTCAAGGATCTTGATGCCTGAGAGCGGCAAGGCCGACATGTCGACTTCCTCCGGGGAACTGGGTCTTGGCGCGGCGGCCCGAGCGCTGAGGTTCGGCCGCGGCCGCGCTCCCTGCGGATACACCATTTTCGCAGCCTGAGCACTGCACTCCGGGCATACGGCCATCCCTGCCCCGGCGGCCGGATCGGCCATCGCGATCGAATTCCGCGCCGTGAATATTGCCTTAGGTTACAGCAGCCGCAGCCACCTGCGGCCGGCGGCGGCCGAGCAGGACCAGGATCAGCACGGTCGCGCAGGAAAACACCAGGGTCAGGCCCAGCGCGCCGCGGCTGCCGAACTGGGTGAGCAGAGCGGCAAGGAGCGGCGGCGAGATCGCGGAAGCCAGATTGAGCGGCAGCGCGATCATCGACATCGCCTTGGCGAACTCGGCCTGGTCGTAGAACACGAGCGGGATGGTTGCCCGCGCCACCGCCATCGCGCCGCTGCCGGCGCCATAGAGCAGGATGAAGACCGCGACCGCCCAGGTCGCTCCCTCGCTCAGCATCAGCAGCAGCATGGCCACGGGGAGCGCCGTGCCGGCGACAAGCCCGGTCGTGATTCCGTCCCACCGCCCGCCGCCGAGGAAGTCCAGCCCGCGGGCGCTGACCTGGATCACGCCGAGCATCGAACCGAAGGCGATGGCCTGGGCCGGCGCCAGCCCTTCCGCCCGCAGCAGCTCGATGAGCACGGCGCCGAGACCAAAATTCACGAAGGCGTTCAGCGTGATCGCGACGACGACCAAGTTGAAGGTGCTTCGCGGAATCGCAGGCGCATCGGAGGGTCTTGCAGCCGAGCCGCCTTCGTCCTTCACACCATTCCGGCGCGGCGCGCCGAAGACGTAGAGCGGAAGCGAGACCAGGATCAGCATGGCGGCGTAGACGAGGCAGGTGCCCCGCCAGCCGAAATGGCCGCTGAGAAACGAGGTGGTCGGCCAGAAGATGCTGCTGGAAAGGCCCGTCACCAGCATCAGCGCGCCGATGGCGTTCTTGGCCTTGCGCCCCGCAACCTCGTTGAGCATGATATAGGCACCGGTCGACAGCGTGGCGCTGCCGCCCATGCCGAGAATGACCCAGGCCACGAAATAAAGCATCGGCTCGCGCGCGAAATACAGAACGACGTAGCCCGGCACGGCCACAACGGTGCCCACCATCATCACCTTGCGTGCGCCGTGCCGCGCAAACGCCTTGGCGAGCCAGGGCGCGCACAGCCCCATGGTGACATAAAGCGTGGAGGTGCCCGCAAATACCATCGGCAGGCTCATGCCGAGATCGGCCGCAAGGTCGCGGCCGACGATCGGCGGAAGGCCGATCGTTCCCCATCCAATGAGTTGGGTGATTGCAAGCACCAGCAGGACCCCGATGAGCCTGCCGTCAGATTTCAAGAACCGCATTCCAAACGTCGCCTGCCCGGCAGGCGCAGATCGCGCCTGTGGGCATGTCTTAGCCGGAGACTCAGCGCACGGGAACGCCAGCCGCCGAATGGCAGAAGGCAGCCGGAAGCATGTCAGGAGGAGGCAGTAGGCCCCTATCCCGCGAGCCCGAGCAGGGATCGCGCCTCGGCCGCGGTCGCGACGCGCCGGCCTTGGCGCTCGACAGCCCCGCAGGCGATGGTCACCAGCTCCGCGTTGCTGGCGGCCAGCCGCGTCTTGTCAATCCTGATATTGTCCTCGAGCCCGGTGCGAACCGCGTCCGCGCCGCGCGCGAGGGCCCAGCCCATGACCTCGGCCTGATGGCGTCCAATCCCGGCCGCGGTCCACGTCGCTTGCGGGATCAGGCGCCTGAGCTCTCCCAGCAGGATATCGAGGACATGTTCGTCGGCCGGCATCGCGTTCTTGACGCCCATGACAAACTGCACGTGCGGACGCGGGTCGATCAGTCCCGCCTCGATCAGGCGGCGGGCGCCATGCAGATGCGACAGATCGAAGATCTCGATTTCCGGCCGGATACCGCCGGCCTTCATGCCAGTGGCGAGAGTCTCGACCAGGGCGGCGCTGTTCTCGTAGACAATCGTCGGAAAGTTCACTGATCCCGTGGACAGCGAGGCCATGTCGGGCTTCAGGTAGAGCGATGATCCACGCGCCGAGGGATCGCGGCCCCGCCCGCCGGTCGAGAATTGAACGATCATCCCCGGACAATGCTTCCTGATCCCCTCCTGCACGAGGGCGAATCGCTCGGGATCGGAGGACGGCGTCTCGTCATCGTTGCGAACATGGATATGGGCAAGCGTGGCGCCGGCCTCGAAGGCTTGTTGCGTCGACTCGATCTGCTCGGACGGCAGGATGGGCACCGCCGGATTGTCCTTCTTGCGCGGAACGGAGCCGGTGATAGCGACGGCAACGACGACGGGGTTCATCCTGCAACCTCTTGATGATCGCGCTCACGCGCCCAAAAGTTCGAATCGACAATCTCGTAACGCATCGAGCCCTGCCGCTGCAAACATCATCGATCGCAGCGGCACGGCTCCTTGCACTCCCGTCAGGTCGGAATTGCGGCCGCGCTACTCGCCGCTTCGGCTCGCTGCCGCTCATAGTCGGCCCGCGCCATCGGAACGGCCTTGGGATTGCCGAGATCGTCGATGCGGATCCGGTAGGTTTCCCGGGCGGTGACGGCCGCCAGCGCCGCGATGACCGTGATGCCGAACGCGATCGCTCCCACCGTCAACGGAATGTTGGCCGAGCCGGGAGGCGCCACGGTCGCAAACAAAGCGGGAAGCAACGCGGTGATGGTCGTTCCGATGTTCTGCGAGATCGCCATCGCCGACACACGGGTGCGCGTCGGAAACAGTTCCGGGTAGAAACTCGGGAAGATCGCGTTGTAGCCCTGGTAGACGACGCCCCACATCAGGAGCGACAGCAGGATCGCGAGCGGCACATTCCGGATGCTGATCGCGTAGAGATAGCCGAAGGCGAGCAGGCCGGAGAGCAGCGCGCCCACGATGATCGGAGGCTTGCGGCCGACCTTGTCGGAGAGATGGCCAACGAAGGGAATGACGAACACGGCCAGCATGTTTCCGAGCACCGGGATCCAGAGATAGACGTCCTTGGCAAAGCCGATGCCATAGGCGGGCTGGACCGCGTAGGCCGCACCGAAAATGGTCGCAACGACGGGGATGACGTTCATCAGAGCCATGCAGATGACCCTGAGCATGTCGCGCCAGCTCAGCTTGATGGCCTGGACAATGGGCGCCCGCGGCGTTTCTCCCCGCTCGTCCTCGCGGGCAAAGGCAGGCGTCTCGTCCACTTCGCGACGAATGATGTAGCCTGCGACGATGACGAAGAAGCTGAGCAGGAAGGGAATCCGCCAGCCCCAGCTGTTGAAGGCGTCGGTCGGCATGTAGGCCGCCAGCGGCAGGAAGACGGCTGCAGCGAGAATCTGACCGGCCTGCACGCCCTGAAGGGCGAAGCTCGCGTAAAAGCCGCGCCGTCCAAACGGCGCGTGCTCCAGGATCATCGAGCTCGCGCCGGAGATTTCACCGGCCACGGCAAATCCCTGCACGAGGCGCAGGATGACCAGCAGGATCGGCGCGAGGATACCGACCTGGTGATAGGTCGGCAGAAGGCCAACGGCCATGGTCGAGATGCCCATCAGGAACATGCAGACAATGAGGACGGTCTTGCGCCCATGGGTGTCGCCCCAATGTCCGAGAACGAAGGCGCCGATCGGCCGGGCCACATATCCAACCCCATAGGTCGCCAGCGATGCGACGATTGCGACGGTGGGATTGTCTGACGGAAAGAAGATTTGCGGGAAGATCAGCGACGCAGCGGTCGCGTAGATGAAGAAGTCATAATATTCGAGAGCCGACCCGATCCAGCCGCTGGCAGCAGCCTTCCTGGACTGACTCATCTGATGGATCGCGCGAGTCGTGACCATTTCAAAATTCCTCCCTGGTTTGCTGACGTCCCGTTGGCGGGCTTCGTTGAACAATTGGACAGCAATCTGCGGGCGCTCTGCGGGGGTTTCGCGAGCGCTGGTCACTGCCGATGGGTGTCTGATTGGTCGCGACAATAGGCTTTCGCTGGGCTAACACAATTACCCAGTTATGCGATAAACCTAACATGATGTTATCTAGGCCGGAGCGTCTGCCTCCGGACAGCAGTCATGTTCGCGGAGCGGCGGCTCGGCACCTCGCCGCGAGATATCATTCCGGCGGATTGAACGTCCGCACGAATACACGGGCTCGCTGTCCTTCTTCAGACGATAGAGCTGCAGACGATGGAGCTGCGCCGGACGGTTCGGGCCGCGCCGCATCCTGGCAACGGGCTCGATCATGTCGGCCGACAGGATCCGCGTCCGGAAGGCGCTCTTCTCCAGCGGGCGGTCGAGCGCGATCTCGTGGACGCGCTGCAAGTCCGGCAGCGTGAATTCTGCCGGCATCCGCTCGCTGATGGCGGAAAACGGCGTCATCTTCAGCGACGGCGTGGAAGCCGACCGCCTCGATTTCAACGCAGGCGCCGAGGTCACGATCGGGATCGCCGCGCGGCGCGGCCGGCTGATCGTGTGACGAAGCTAAGGCGCGATGAGATTTGGGTGAGTCGTCATCGCGCTTTGGATTGTCGTTGACGCATGATCTTTCCGGAAAACCGCTTCGCACTTTTCCGGATCATGCTTTAGCTGCCGAGCGCTGTCTCGCCCGCTTCGCGGCCGGGGACGCTGACATGAACCTCATGGCCCTGGCGCAGCGCCAGTGAGGCAGCGGCCACCGCCGATTCGAACGCGGATTCCTTGGTGGCGTATTTGCCATTGATGTTGCCGTCGTGCAGCACACCCCATTCGTCCTTGACCGGTACGATCGCATATTGAGCAAGGCCCATCGTCAAACTCCCTGGCGTTGAACAATCATCTCCAGCCGGCAAACCTATCGCTGCGTGAGCGGCGGATGCGCCGCGCTCACCCGCCACACCGTGTTGCCGGTGTCGTCGGCGACGAGCAGCGCACCTGTCTTGTCGATGGCGACGCCGACGGGACGGCCGCGCGCCTCGTTGATTTGCGCGGTGGCGCGCACGCGCACGTCTTGCTGCACGGTCGGCCTCGTGTGGCTTTTCGCCCTGCCCGACCGGCCAACTCGTGCTTGCGGCGAAGGTTCCTACTCTTGCGCTGTCACCGGCGCGCCGGCCTGATACGCCGCATAGGCGCGCTTCAAGCCATCGTGAAGCGAGGTCGTCGCGCGCCAGCCGAGTTTCGTGAGGCGGCTGACATCGAGCAGCTTGCGCGGCGTGCCGTCGGGCCGCGAGGTGTCGAAGGAGATCTCGCCGCGGTAGCCAACGACCTCGGCAACGACGCGCGCGAATTCGGCGATGGTGATGTCCTGGCCGGTGCCGATGTTGATCAGCTCGGCAGCCGAATAGGTCTTCATCAGGTGCACGCAGGCATCCGCCATGTCGTCGACATAGAGGAACTCGCGCCGCGGCGTGCCGGTGCCCCACACGACGACGCTTCCGGCGCCCGCAACCTTGGCTTCGTGGAAGCGGCGGATCAGCGCGGCGACGACGTGGCTCATTTCGGGATGATAATTGTCGCCGGGGCCGTAGAGATTGGTCGGCATCACATTGATGAAGTCGCATCCATATTGGCTGCGATAGGCCTCCGCCATCTTGATGCCGGCGATCTTGGCGATCGCATAGGGCTCGTTGGTCGGCTCTAGCGGGCCTGATAGCACCGAGTCCTCGCGCAGGGGCTGCGGCGCCAGTTTCGGATAGATGCAGGAGGAGCCGAGGAACATCAGCTTCTCTGCGCCGTTCCGATGCGCGGCGTGGATCACGTTGGCCGCGATCGCGATGTTGTCGTAGATGAACTCGGCGCGCAGCGTGTCGTTGGCGACGATGCCGCCGACCTTGGCCGCGGCGAGGAACACGACCTGCGGCCGCACCTTTGCGAACCAGTCGAACACGGCGGCCTGGTTGCAGAGATCGACCTCGCGACGGTCCACCGTGACGAGCTTGACATCCTCTCCTGCGAGCCGG
>NZ_LBKA01000005.1:0-183 GCF_028128955.1 Bradyrhizobium sp. CCBAU 11386 | reverse complement strand
ACGCCATGCGATGCGCCGGCCGACCTGCGCGAACGACAATTCGACCATCTCCCGCACCGAGCGCGTCTCGCCGGTGGCGAGCACGAAATCGTCGGGCTTGTCGGCCTGGAGGATCTTGTGCATGCCCTCGACATAGTCCTTCGCATGCCCCCAGTCGCGCTTGGCCTCGAGATTGCCGAGATA